>NZ_JBEOMB010000100.1:0-142171 GCF_046000175.1 Rhodoplanes sp. SY1 | reverse complement strand
CATCCGCGAGGGCGACGGCGGGGCCGCGCGGATCGTCGAGAAGGCGGTCGTCGAGCGCGACGAAGTCGGCGCCCGCGGCGGCCACGGCCGAGACCTCGTCGAGCGTCGTGGCGTAGCCGACGCACGGGCTCTCGAACACCTCGGCCCACCAGCCGACCCGCTCGACCGTGACGTCGAAGGGCGGCATCCGGCCGTCCGGGCCGGGCTCGCCGAACAGCACGTAGTCGGCCTCGCGCTCGGCCGCCTCCATGGCGTCGTGGCGGGTGCGCAGGCCCCCGACCCCGGCGATATGGGCGGGCTTGAGGGCGCCGATCGCCTCGCCGAGCGCGGCGATGCCGGTCAGATGGGCGCCGTCGGCGCCGCTGCGGCCGACGATCTCGGGCCGGTCCTCGACCAGCACGGCGGCCCCGCGCGCCTGGGCGATCGGCGCCACCGCCTTGACGGCGTTGACGGCGTCACGCTCGCCGAGCCCGGCGGGCAGGCGCACCAGCACGGCGGCGACGTCGACATCGGCGGCGAGCGCCGCCGACAGCCGCGCCGCGGCAGCCGCGGGGTCGGTCACGGGGATGACGAGATAAAGGCGCTGGCGGTCGTCCGGCATGACCTGGAAGTGCGGGGCGATCGGGGCGAAAGCGGGGCGGTCCCACGCCGGACGTGCCGGAGCGGCCCTTTGAACAGCGCTGCACCTCCTTGTCCCTCCCCCCCTTGTGGGGGAGGGACAAGGAGGGGGGTACGCCGCGAACTCCGAGCGTGAGGCTCACCCCCCCTCCCCCACAAGGGGGGAGGGAGCAGGAAATGCCGGGTGGCACGATATAATGCTCAGATGGCGAAGCGGAGTGAGAACTCCGCCTCACTCCGCCGCGGCGGCGGCCGCGGCCTTGCCGACCACCGGGTCGAGCTTGCCGGCGGCGTAGAGCTTGGCCATCTCGGCGAGCGGGATGACCCGCTTGATCTTCGACGCCTGGCCGGCCGTGTTGAACTCCTGCAGGCGCTGCTTGCAGAGCTTGGTCATCGCCTCCATGGCCGGCTTGAGATACTTGCGCGGGTCGAACTCGCTCGGGCTCTCGGTCAGCACCTTGCGGATCTGGCCCGTCATCGCCATCCGGTTGTCGGTGTCGATGTTGATCTTGCGCACGCCGTTCTTGATGCCGCGCTGGATCTCCTCCACGGGCACGCCCCAGGTCGGCTTCATCTGGCCGCCGTACTGGTTGATGATGTCCTGCAGATCCTGCGGCACCGACGAGGAGCCGTGCATCACGAGATGGGTGTTCGGCAGCAGCCGGTGGATCTCCTCCAGCACGTGCATGGCGAGGATCGCGCCGTCCGGCTTGCGGGTGAACTTGTAGGCGCCGTGGCTGGTGCCCATGGCGATCGCCAGCGCGTCCACCTTGGTCTCGACGACGAACTTCAGCGCCTCCTGCGGATTGGTGAGGAGCTGGTCGTGGCTGAGCTTGCCTTCGGCGCCGTGGCCGTCCTCCTTGTCGCCCATGCCGGTCTCCAGCGAGCCGAGCACGCCGAGCTCGCCCTCGACCGACACGCCGCCGAGATGCGCCATGTCGACGACCCGCCTGGTGACGCCGACATTGTAGGCCCAGTCGCCCGGCGACTTGCCGTCCTCCTTGAGCGAGCCGTCCATCATCACCGAGGTGAAGCCGGCCTGGATCGCGGTCATGCAGGTGGCCGGGCCGTTGCCGTGGTCGAGATGCACGCAGATCGGGATCTGCGGATAGATCTCGGTGAGCGCGTCCATCATGCGGGTGAGCATGATGTCGTTGGCGTAGGCGCGGGCGCCGCGCGACGCCTGGATGATCACCGGGGCGTCGAGGCTCGACGCCGCCTCCATGATCGCCAGCGCCTGCTCCATGTTGTTGATGTTGAAGGCGGGCACGCCGTAGTCGTTCTCGGCCGCGTGGTCGAGGAGCTGCCTGAGTGTGATTCGCGCCATCGTCGTCTCCCGTCCTGTTTCGCCCTGATGACTGTCGCCGCTGTGAACTTCGCCGCTGTGAACTTCGCCGCGGTATATGTCGCCGCCGTGAGTGTCGCCGTCGTGAGTGTCGCCGTCGTGATCGCTTCGCCCGAAGGGATCACGACGGCCGCAATGATCACTTCGCCCGGAGAATCTCGACGCCCGGCAGCGCCTTGCCCTCCAGCATCTCCAGGAAGGCGCCGCCCGCCGTCGAGATGTAGGTGAAGCGGTCGGCCGCGCCGGCGTGGTTGAGGGCCGACACGGTGTCGCCGCCGCCCGCGATGGTGACCAGCTTGCCGGCCGCCGTCAGCTCGGCCGCGGCCTCGGCGATCTCGACCGTCCCGGTGTCGAAGGGCTCGATCTCGAAGGCGCCGAACGGGCCGTTCCACAGCACCGTCTTGATCAGCTCCAGCTCCGACACGACGTGCTCGATCGAGCGCGGGCCGATGTCGAGGATCATCTCGGTCGGGCCGACCTCGTCGAGGGCGGCGACGCGCGACGGCGCGTTGGCCGCGAACGTCTCGGCGACGACGGCGTCGACCGGCAGCACGATCTGCTTGCCGCTCGCCTTCGCCTTGGCGAGGATGTCGTTGGCGGTCGGGATCAGGTCCGGTTCGCACAGCGACTTGCCGACCGGATGGCCCTGCGCGGCCAGGAACGTGTTGGCCATGCCGCCGCCGATGATCAGCACGTCGACCTTGTCGAGCAGGTTGCCGAGCAGATCGAGCTTGCCCGACACCTTGGCGCCGCCGACCACGGCGGCGACCGGGCGCTTGGGCTGCTCCAGCGCCTTGCCGAGCGCCTCCAGCTCGGCCTGCATGCTGCGCCCCGCATAGGCTGGCAGCTTGTGGCCGAGGCCCTCGGTCGAGGCGTGGGCGCGGTGCGCCGCCGAGAACGCGTCGTTGACCCAGATGTCGCCGAGCGCCGCGAGCTTGTCGACGAAGTCCGGGTCGTTCTTCTCCTCTTCCTTGTGGAAGCGGGTGTTCTCCAGGCACAGCACGTCGCCGGGCTGCATGGCGGCGGCGGCCATCTCGGCCGGCTCGCCGATGCAGTCGGACGCGAAGGCGACCGGCTTGCCGATCACCTCGGCGACCGCGGCGGCGACCGGGGCGAGCGAGTACTTGGGATCCGGCCCGCCCTTCGGACGACCGAAGTGGGAGAGCAGGATCACCTTGGCGCCCTTGGACGTGAGCTCGGTGATGGTCGGCGCGGCCCGCTCGATGCGGGTCACGTCGGTCACCTTGCCGTTCTCGGTCGGCACGTTGAGGTCGAGGCGGACGAGGACGCGCTTGCCCTTCACGTCGGCCTGGTCGAGTGTTCTGAATGCGGTCATCTGATCCCCAACCGGAAAATCATCAAGCCGACGATTGCGCCGGCGCCCCACGTCGCGACGAGAGCCACCAGGAGCTGGTCCAGGTGGGCGGTCGGGACAGTCGCCCGCGCAATTCGGCGACCGAATCCACGGCCGTGCTCGGCTTCGTGTCGAGGGCGCTCGGCTCGGTGTCCATCGCGCCCGGCTTCGCCTCGATCGTGCGAAGCAACGTCTTCGGACCGGCGTGGCCGTCCCACCGCCGGGCGACGCGACGATCGTGAGGCGGCATGCCGCCGCCCCCCGTCTCGCTGCCGTCCGGCGTGCGGTCCATCGCGGTCTCAGATCAGCTTCGCCATCGCCACCGCGGTGTCGAGCATGCGGTTGGAGAAGCCCCACTCGTTGTCGTACCAGGACATCACGCGCACCAGGGTGCCGTCCATGACCTTGGTCTGGTCGACGTGGAACACCGACGAGTGCGGGTCGTGGTTGAAGTCCGACGACACGTTGGGCTGCTCGGTGTAGCCGAGGATGCCCTTCAGCGGGCCGTCGGCCGCGGCCTTGATGGCGGCCGTGATCTCGTCCTTCGAGGTCGCCCGCTTGGCGATGAACTTCAGGTCGACGACCGAGACGTTCGGGGTCGGCACCCGGACGGCGACGCCGTCGAGCTTGCCCTTGAGCTCCGGCAGCACGAGGCCGACCGCCTTGGCGGCGCCCGTCGAGGTCGGGATCATCGACAGGGCGGCGGCGCGGGCGCGGTACAGATCCTTGTGGACCTGATCGAGCGACGGCTGGTCGTTGGTGTAGGAGTGGATCGTCGTCATGAAGCCCTTGTCGATGCCGATGGCGTCGTTGAGGACCTTGACGACCGGGGCGAGGCAGTTGGTCGTGCAGGAGGCGTTGGAGACGACCAGATGCTCCTTGGTCAGCTTGTCGTTGTTGACGCCGTAGACGACCGTCAGGTCAGCGCCGTCCGACGGGGCGGAGACCAGCACCCGCTTGGCGCCGGCGTCGAGATGCATCTTGGCCTTGTCCTTGGCCGTGAAGATGCCGGTGCACTCCATCGCGATGTCGACGCCGAGCTCCTTCCACGGCAGCGTGGTCGGATCCTTGATCGCCGTGACCTTGATCTTGCCGTGGCCGATGTCGATCGAGTCGCCCTCGACCTTCACGACGCCCGGATAGCGGCCGTGGACGGAATCGAAGCGCAGCAGGTGCGCGTTGGTCTCGACCGGGGCGAGATCGTTGATCGCGACGAACTCGATGTCGGTGCGGCCCGCCTCGGCGGCCGCGCGCAGAACGTTGCGTCCGATCCGGCCGAAGCCGTTGATTGCCACCCGTACAGCCATGCTGGTCTCCCTTCCATGCCCACAAGCGCAGCCCGGCGGGCCGCGCGCCATGTCGATCCGATCTCGCCGTCGGCCGCCTTGATATAGGTCGGTTCTACACGACCCGTACGGCGGCTTTTTTTACAATGCCTGCAATTTGCCCAGGGCGACCTCGGCGACCCGTTCCGGCGTGATGCCGAAATGGCGGTAGAGGTCTGGCGCGGGACCGCTGGCGCCGAAGCCGGTCATCCCGACGAACCCTCCGTGCGATCCGACGATCGCGTCCCAACCCTGACGGATGGCGGCCTCGACCGCAACCCTCACGGGCGCGTCGCCGATCACGGCCTCGCGCTCCGCCTCCGGCCGCTCGAGGAACAGCTCGAAGCACGGCACCGACACGACCCGGGCCGGCACGCCGAACTCGGCCAGCCGCTTGCGCGCCGCGACCGCGATCGCGACCTCGGAGCCCGACGCGAACAACGATACCTTCGCCGGTCCGCCCTCGGCCGGCAAGAGCTCGTAGGCGCCGCCGGCGCACGGGTTCTCCGCGGCGGCCGCGTCGCGCAGCTGCGGCAGGTTCTGGCGCGACAGCGCCAGCACGCTCGGCCGGTGATTCGAGCCGAGCGCCAGCGCCCAGCACTCGGCGGTCTCGACCGCGTCGCAGGGGCGGAACACCAGGAGATGCGGGATCGCCCGCAGCGCGGCGAGATGCTCGACCGGCTGGTGGGTCGGCCCGTCCTCGCCGAGCCCGATCGAGTCGTGGGTCATCACGTGGATGACCCGCCGGCCCATGATGCAGGCGAGTCGGATCGACGGGCGACAGTAGTCGGAGAACACCAGGAACGTGCCGGAGTACGGAACGACACCGCCGTGCAGCGCCATGCCGTTCATGGCCGCCGCCATGCCGTGCTCGCGGATGCCGTAATGGATGAAGCGGCCGCCGTAGTCCTCCGGCGTCAGCGCCGGCATGCCCTTGGGGCGGGTGTTGTTCGAGCCGGTGAGATCGGCCGAGCCGCCGATCAGCTCCGGGAAGGCCGGCACCAGCACGCCGAGCGCCAGCTCCGAGGAGGAGCGGCTGGCCCGGTCCTTCGGATCGGCGGCGAGCTGGCGCTTGATCTCGGCGAGCGCGGCGTCGAGCCTGTCGGCCGGCACCGTGCCGGCGATGCGGCGCTCGAGCTCGGCCTTCCGGTCCGCCGGCAGGGCGGCGACGCGGCTCTCCCAGGCGGTGCGGAGGTCGCGCGAACGCGCCCCGGCGGTCCGCCACAGCGACAGGATGTCGTCCGGCACCACGAAGGCCGGCGCGTCCCAGCCGAGCGTCTTGCGGGCGCCGGCGATCTCCTCGGCGCCGAGCGGCGAGCCGTGCGACTTCTCCGAGCCCGCCTTGGTCGGCGCCCCGAACGCGATTGTTGTGCGGCAGGCGATCAGGCTCGGCTTGTCGCTCTTCTGCGCGGCCTCGATCGCGGCCAGGATCGCCGCGGGATCGTGGCCGTCGATCCGGCAGGCGTCCCAGCCGGCCGCCTCGAAGCGCTTCAGCTGGTCGACCGAGTCGGCGAGCCGGATCGGGCCGTCGATCGAGATGCCGTTGTCGTCGAACAGCACGATCAGGCGGGACAGCTTCAGGTGGCCGGCGAGCGCGATCGCCTCCTGGCTGATGCCCTCCATCAGGTCGCCGTCGGAGGCCAGCACATAGGTGTGGTGGTCGACGATGTCCGGCCCGTACTCGGCGGCGAGGTGGCGCTCGGCGATCGCCATGCCGACCGCGGTCGAGATGCCTTGGCCGAGCGGCCCCGTCGTCGTCTCGACGCCCTCGGTCGCCTCGACCTCGGGATGGCCCGGGGTGCGCGAGCCGAGCTGGCGGAAGTTCCTGATGTCCTCCATCGAGACCGACTGGAAGCCGGTGAGATGGAGCAGCGCATAGAGCAGCATCGAGCCGTGGCCGGCCGACAGCACGAAGCGGTCGCGGTCGAACCAGTGCGGCGCGGCCGGATCGAGCTTCAGCACCCGCGTGAACAGGACCGTGGCGATGTCGGCTGCCCCCATCGGCAGCCCGGGATGTCCGGACTTCGCCTTCTCGACGGCATCCATGGCGAGAGCCCGGATCGCATTGGCCATCCGGTCGTGATCGGCGCGGGAAAGGGGGGTAATGTCGGCCTCCTGTGTGCCTGCGGAGGTCGGCGTCGGCCGCGATGCACCTTCGTGGACTGACGCAGTCGGGGGAGGCGGACGTCGCGACGGCACCGGCCGAAGGCCTCGTCTGGCGAGGCTTAGGACCTGATAGGCAGCCCGTATGACACTGTCAACGCGACAGCGCCGCCTTTGGCGCGGCCTGCCGGCGCGGGACGCGCGGGATTTCGCGCCGAGGCTGTCGGACCTGTGTGCATCGCATTGACGGGGGATTGCGAACGCCCGTAAGGTTCGCCCTGCATCTGCTTGCCATTTCATGCTTTCGGGGAAGTCAGGGGTAGCCGGACGAGCCCGCGGTGCGGGTCCGTGAGCGCACCGGGAAGCGGCTGCAGAATGGCGGGGCGAGGGCGCCATGAGCGACAGCACGATCGTGGAAGCGGCCAGCACCCGGCTCCAGCGGGCCCTCGCGGCGTTGGAGGAGGCGGTCGAGCGCCGGCACGAGCTGGAGCGCGGCCTCAGCGCGCTGTCCGAGCAGGTCCACACGCTCGGCGCAGACCGGGCGCGCCTCGCCGATGCGCTCGACCGCGAGACGGCGCGGGCGCAGCGGCTCGACGGCGTCGGCCGCGAGGTGGCCGGCCGGCTCGACGCGGCGATCGCGACGGTGCGGGCCGTGCTCGCCACCGACGAGACCGGATGAGGGTCGCCCGATGGCGCTCGGAGGAACGAATCGTGGGGCTCTTCTCGATGCGGCGCGGGCGAGCGCCTCGCGGTCCGGTGCAGCCGGATCGGGCGCCGTCGAATCGGACGCAGCAGCTCCCGGCGCAACGCGGTCCGGCGCAGCAAGGTCGGCCATGGCTCATGTCAGCGTGACGATCAACGGCCGGCAGTACCGGATGGCCTGCGACGACGGGCAGGAGCACCATCTGGCCCGGCTCGCCCACGACCTCGACCAGCGCATCACCAAGCTGCGCACCAATTTCGGCGAGATCGGCGACATGCGGCTGACCGTCATGGCGGCCCTGCTGATCGCCGACGAGCTGGCCGAGGCGTCGCAGCGCGCCCGCCGGTTCGAGGAGGAGGCGACGGAGCTCCAGGAAACCCGCCGGGCCGCCGCCGAGCGCAGCCAGGCGACAACGGCGGCGATCGCGGCCGCCCTCGATTCGGCCGCCGAGCGCATCGAGCGGGTCACCCGCGCCCTCGACCACGGCGCCGACGGTCACGAGCTGCCGGCCGGGTGACGACGGCACCTCACGCTCCGACATCACTTTTTGCAGCGAGTGGCAGCCCCTCGCCCGCACGAGCGCGTTGCATACGCCGTCATTCCGGGGCGCGCCGAAGGCGGGAACCCGGAATCCAGCCGCGCGCTCGGCAGTCCGGACTGGATTCCGGGTTCGGCGCGGAGCCTGTCGTCGGGCCGGCCGAAGGCCGGACCCGATGGCGCCGCCCCGGACTGACGCCTCGGAATGGTCCAGCCATGCGAAGCTCTCCCGAACGGGTGGCGGCGCGGCGCGCAAACGACTAGATAGGTCGTGCGGGGCTGCGGGGTGCGTTTGGGGTCTTTTCCCCGGGGCCTTATCGATCCTGAAGGGAGCTGTCCCTGGCCGGGCCCGTGGGCCCGGACACATGGCGCCCACCTACCATGGTAGGGAACCCGGGATCGCATACTCCGACGGCTCAGGCGGCTCCGCACTTCTTTTCCGGCCCGGCCCTCCAGGTCGATGGCCCTCCCCTGCCCCGTCCCGGGAGCGACCGCGCCGCGCATGAGCCCAAGACACCCGAACGACCCGGTCCACCCGAACGATCAAGTCGCCGCCGCGAAGGCGGCGCTGCGCAGGGCGGCGCTCGATCGCCGCGACGAGCTCGCCGCCGAGGACCGCGCCGCCGCCGCCGAGGCGATCGCGGCACGCCCCCTGCCCGTGCCGGTCGGCGCCGGCACGGTCGTGTCGGCCTATATGGCGATCCACAGCGAGATCGATCCGGCGCCGCTGATGCGCCGGTTCGTCGAGAACGGCGCGGGACTCGCGCTGCCGGTGGTGCAAGGGCGCGGAAAACCGCTTCTGTTCCGCGCCTGGGCGCCGGGCGTGCCGCTGACCACCGCGGGCTTCGGCCTCTTGGAGCCCGGCCCGGAGGCCCCTATCGTCGTTCCCGACGTGCTGCTGGTGCCGCTCGCGGCCTTCGACCGGGCCGGCCACCGGATCGGCTACGGCGCCGGCCATTACGACATGACCCTCGCGGCGCTGCGGGCCGAGAGGCCGGTGGTCGCCATCGGGCTCGCCTATGCGTCCCAGGAGATCGTGCGGGTGCCGGCGAACGAGCGCGACGCGCGGCTCGATCTCGTGCTAACGGAGGCCGAGATCATCGATTGCCGCTAGGCGCTGCGCCCCGGTGCCGCGCGGCGGCGCCGGCCGGTCGCGCCTCCGGGGACGTCCGACCGCAGAACCTTCGGGACGTGTGAGCGTGCGAATTCTCTTCATCGGCGATGTGGTCGGCCGCAGCGGCCGGGCCGTGGTGCTGGAGCGGCTGCCCGAGCTGGTGCGCGACTGGCGGCTCGACTTCGTGGTGGTCAACGGCGAGAACGCGGCCGGCGGCTTCGGCATCACCGAGCTGATCTACCACGACCTCCTCTCGGCCGGCGCCGACGCCGTGACGCTCGGCAACCACTCCTGGGACCAGCGCGAGGCGCTCGTGTTCATCGAGCGGGCCGAGAAGCTCGTCCGCCCGCTCAACTATCCGCCCGGCACGCCGGGCCGCGGCGTCGCCCTGGTCGAGGCCCGCAACGGCGCCCGTGTGCTGGTGACCAACCTGCTCGGCCGCGTCTTCATGGATCCGCTCGACGACCCGTTCGCGGCGGTCGAGCGCGAGATCGCCGCCTGCCCGCTGCGCGACGCCGCCGACGCCATCGTGGTCGACATGCACGCCGAGACGACCAGCGAGAAGCAGGCGATGGGCCACTTCCTCGACGGACGGGCGAGCCTGGTGGTCGGCACCCACACCCACGCGCCGACCGCCGACCACCGGATCCTGCCGGGCGGCACCGCCTTCATGAGCGACGTCGGCATGACGGGCGACTACGACACCGTCATCGGCATGGCCAAGGACGAGCCGCTCAACCGCTTCCTGCGGCGCATCCCGGGCGGCCGGTTCGAGCCGGGCGGCGGCCCGGCCACCCTGTGCGGCCTCGCGGTAGAGACCGACGACAAGACCGGCCTCGCCGCCAAGGTGGCGCCGGTGCGGATCGGTGGCGCGCTGGAGCCCGCCGTCCCGGCCTTCTGGACCGCCTGACCCACCACCGAGCGCCGTCCCCCGGGGCTCCCGCCCCTTGCGGGACCGGCCCGAATATGGCTTTTGCCGGCGCGCCTCTTTATATCTGCGCCTCGAGGCGACCCCGAGGACGTCGGCGCGCCCGCATCCCGCGGTTGCGGCGCGACCCCTCGACGAACCCGACGACACGGTCCCGACCGCAGAGTCGCGACCGCACAGACACGACCGAGCCCGACAGGACCCGACATGGCCGGACATTCCCAGTTCAAGAACATCATGCATCGCAAGGGCCGGCAGGACGCGATGAAGTCCAAGCTGTTCGGCAAGCTGGCCCGCGAGATCACCGTGGCGGCCAAGCTCGGCCTGCCCGATCCGGCCATGAACGCCCGCCTGCGCGCCGCCATCATCGCGGCCCGGGCCGAGAACATGTCCAAGGACTCGATCGACCGCGCCATCAAGAAGGCGTCCGGCAGCGAGGGCGAGAACTACGACGAGATCCGTTACGAGGGCTACGGGCCCGGCGGCGTCGCCGTGATCGTCGAGGTGCTGACCGACAACCGCAACCGCACCGCCTCCGACGTGCGCTCCTACTTCACCAAGTCGGGCGGCAACCTGGCCGAGACCGGGGCGGTGTCGTTCATGTTCGACCGCCTCGGCGTGATCGAGTACGGCCCCGAGGTCGCCTCCGCCGACGCCATGCTGGAAGCGGCGATCGAGGCCGGCGCCGACGACGTGGTGTCGTCCGAGGGCGGCCACGAGGTCTACGCCTCGCAGGAGACCTATCGCGACGTCGCCAAGGCCCTGGAGGCGAAGTTCGGCGAGCCCAAGAAGGCGGCGCTGGTGTGGAAGCCGCAGAACTCGGTGGCGGTCGACGACGAGCAGGCCGAGAAGCTGTTCAAGCTGATCGAGTCGCTCGAGGAGCACGACGACGTGCAGCACGTCTACGCCAACTTCGAGGTCTCCGAAGCCGCCATGGCCAAGATGGGGGCGTGAGGCACACGCCCGTGCTTCGTTCTGTCGGGAGCGTTCGATGACCACGCTGGACGAGATCGAGAAGGCCGTCGCCCGGCTGCAGCCGAACGACCTCGCGCAGTTCCGGGCATGGTTCGCGGCGTTCGACGCGGCGCGGTTCGACGACAAGATCGAACGCGACGCCAGCGACGGAAAGCTCGATCGCCTGGCCGAGCGCGCATTGAAAGACTACCGTGACGGGCTCGCCCGCGAGCTATGAAGCATCTGGCCAGCCCGGATTTCTGGACGGCGTACCGGCGCCTGCCCGATGCCGTCCGAGATCTCGCCGACAAGAACTTCGCGCTACTGAAACAGGACCCCCGCCACCCCTCGCTCCACATGAAGAAGGTCGGACGGTTCTGGTCCGCCCGGGTCGGGCTTCAGCACAGGGCGCTGGCCGTCGAGATCGACGGCGGGCTCTTGTGGTTCTGGATCGGCTCGCATGCCGACTACGACGGTCTCGTGGGATAGAGACCGCGGCCGCAAGTCACGCGCGCACCGCCCGGCCCAACCAACGATCGGTATCACTTCCCCTCGAACACCGGCTTGCGCTTCTGTTTGAAAGCGCGAAGCCCCTCCAGGTAGTCCTGGCTGTCGTAGACGACGCGGCGCAGGCCCTGCAGGCGCTCGAAGCCCTCCGGGCTCACCGGATGGGCGCCTTCGAGGATGCGGAGCTGCTCCTTCATCACCGACACGGCGAGCGGCGCGTTGGCGGCGATGTCCCTGGCGATGCCGTACGTGACGGTCTCCAGCTCCTCGATCGGCACGATGTGGTTGACCATGCCGAGGTCGAAGGCGCGCGCCGCCGTGACCGGCTTCGCCGTGAACGCCATCTCGCGCACCGTGCAGGCCGGCGCCGCGTTCAAGAAGGTCAGCATGCCGGAGATGTTGTAGGGCACCGAGAGCTTGGCCGGCGTGATGGCGAAACTGGCGTTCGGCGCGATCACGATGATGTCGCAGGCGAGCACGACCTCGCAGGCGCCGCCCCACACGCTGCCCTCCACCATGGCGATGACGGGGATCGGGAAGCGCGAGATCTCGCGCACCAGATGACGCACCGGGTCGTCCCAGCCGAGCGGATCGCGATGCCCCTCGGGCAGCTCGTCGATGTTGAAGCCGGCCGACCACACCGAGACGCCGGGCTGGGCGCGGAGCACCACGGCGCGCAGATGGTCGCTGCGGAAACCTTCGAGCGCCGTGCACAGCGCGTCGATCAGGGCGCTCGACAGGGCGTTGCGCTTCTCGGCGTTGTCGAGCGTGACGGTGCCGACAAAGCCGTCGCGCGACGTGGTGATCAGGCCCATTGAGCGCTCCCGAAGGTGTGAAGGATGGGCGACCGCCTAGCTGATTTGCGGCGGCTGCGGCAGTCGGAAGAATGCGGGGCGAGGTCGCGCTCCAGCCACGGTCATTCCGGGGCGCCGCGAAGCGGCGAACCCGGAATCCAACGACAAGCTCCGCGAACCGGGCTGGATTCCGGGTTCGCGCTTTCAGCGCGCCCCGGAATGACGCGAGATGCCCCTCACGCGGCGAAAACCCGCCAGGCGGTCGCGCTCGGCTCGTGCTTGGCCTGCGACTTCGCCTGCGCCATCACGGCGTGGATCTGGTCGAGGTCGCTGGTCACGGTGCCGGGGCCGAGCTCCAGCACGGCGACGCTGCAGCGGAGCAGGTCGAAGCGGCGGCTGCGGCCGTCGCGGTCGCGCCCGGTGATGAAGCCGAGCCGCTGGTCCTCCGGGCCGTAGAGCTTGCGCGCCTCGCGGCGGAAGTCCTCCAGCAGCTCGGCGAGCGTCGCGCGCAGCACCGCCGGATCGTGATCGCGAAAGCCGGCGAAGAAGTCGTCGCCGCCGACATGGCCGAGCAGCACGCCGGGCCCGCCGAGCAGGCGCCGCATCAGCGTGGCGAACAGCGAGATGGCGCGGTCGCCGTGCGGGAATCCGTAGCGATCGTTGAACGGCTTGAAGTCGTCGAAGTCGAAGTAGCAGAAGTGCCGCCGCACGTCGCCGTCGAGCGCGGCGACGGCGACGAAGTCGGTGATCGAGAGATTGCCGGGCAGCTCGGTGAGCGGGTTCTGGTTCTGCGCCTGCTGGATCTTCTTGTCGTTGATCACCGAGAGGAGCGCCGCCGTCGACAGGACGCCGATGTATTTCAGGTTCTCGGTGACGATCACGCCGTCGCTGCCGTGGGCGTTGGCGAACACCTCGAGGATGTGCTCGGCCTCGGTCGCGATGTCGACGATCGGGCAGGCGGTCACGAAGGACGAGATGCGGCGCTGATAGGCGCGGTTGGTGAGGAGGTCGCGCCCGAACGGCATGTAGATGTACTGCTTGAGGTCGCGCTCGTGGATGATGCCGCGCGGCTCGCCGGCGTCGTCGACCACCGGGAAGAAGTGCTCCTGCGGCGCCTTGCGGAACAGCTCGAACACGGCCGGCAGCTCGGCGTCGATCGCGACCGCGGGCAGCGCCGCCATCTGGTTGCGGATCAGGAGCTCGTCGGTCTTACGGTCGCGCCGGTGCTTGGCCCGGGCCGTCACGACATGCGGGTAGGTCGCGAGCAGCTCCGACATCTCGCAGGTCGGGCGGGCGACGAACCAGCCCTGCACCAGATCGCAGCCCGCCTCGCGGCAGGCGATGTACTCGGCCTCGGTCTCCACGCCTTCGGCGATCACCCGGATGCCGAGCACATGGGCGAGGTTGGCGATCGTGGTCACCAGGAGACGCTTGCGCTGGCTCTGCGCCATGTCGCGGATGAAGTGGCCGTCGATCTTGATGTAGTCGATGCCGTGGTCGCACAGCAGCTTCAATTCGGAGACCCCCAGCCCGAAATCGTCGATGGCGAGCCGGCCGCCCATGGTGCGCAGCGTGCCGACCACGGCTCCGAAGGTCGGCTCGGCGTCGTTGTCGAACCGCTCGGACAGTTCGAAGCACAGGGTCGAGGCGGGGATGCGCTTGCTCTCCAGGACCTTGCCCACCGAGCCCAGGATTTGGTGGCCGGCCTTGAGGGCGCGTCCGTCGAGATTGATGAACAGCTTCTTGCCGGCCGAATCGGGCAGGCTCGCGAACTTGGCGATGGCGCGGGCATGCAGCATCTGCTCGAGCGGCACCAGCACGTCCGCCTCGGCGGCGAGGTCCAGGAGCGCGATCGGCGTGTCGAGGCCGAGGCGATCGACCCCGCGCATCAGCGCCTCGTAGCCGTAGACGTAACCGGTGTTGATCTCGACGATCGGCTGCAGCGCGTAGTCGACCACCAGCTTGGCGAGCGACACGATGTGGTCACGGCCGAGGCGCGGCAGCGCGGCGCCTGCCGCGGGCAGAGCGGGCATGGGAGCGGTCATGGGGACGGGCATGGCATCCTCGCGGAGCCCACGATCCGGTCGGCGGCTCCGAGGACAGGAGACTAGCCCGCGACCCTTTTCGGCTTGTGACAGTTCCGTAACCGCTTCTCGCGTGGTTGACGAAGGGTTTACGCCGCGTCCGCGGGCGATGCCTCGACGTCGACCGAACCGGCTCGGTCGATTCCGCCGCACCTTGGTATAAGACTGGCGATCATGCGCGCAGCGATTCGAATTCTCGGCATCGATCCCGGCCTCCGCCGCACCGGCTGGGGCGTGATCGACGTCGAGGGCAACCGGCTCGCCTATGTGGCCTGCGGCTCGGTGGCGAGCGACGAGCGCGACGCCATGGGGGCGCGGCTGGTGGCGATCCACGACGGGCTCGCCCGGGTGATCGGCGACTTCTCCCCCGCAGAGGCAGCGGTCGAATCGACCTTCGTCAACAAGGACGCCTCCGCGACGCTGAAGCTCGGCCAGGCGCGCGGCGTCGCCCTGCTGGTGCCGGCGCTCGCCGGACTTTCGGTCGCCGAATACGCCCCCAATCTGGTGAAGAAGACCATCGTCGGCGCCGGCCACGCCGAGAAGGACCAGATCCGCATGATGATCGGCATGCTGCTGCCCAAGGCGGCGCCGCAGACCCACGACGCCGCCGACGCCCTCGCCATTGCGGTCTGCCACGCCCACCACCGCACCAGCGCAGTGATCCGCGCGACGCTGGCAAAGGCGGCGGGGGGATGAGGGCGGTGACGAAACAGCCATCTCCTCGCCTGAAGGGCTCGGGATGCGACGGGCGTGGCCGCACCCTGCTCCCTCCCCCCTTGTGGGGGAGGGATGGGGAGGGGGGTAGCGGCTCGCTCATGCGGGTGGGGCTCACCCCCCTCCCTATCCCTCCCCCACAAGGGGGGAGGGAACGAACACCGCCAGCGCTCTCACCCAGGCGCTGTCGTTTGCGGGCGCAGCGATGATCGGCAAGCTCAAGGGCGTCATCGACTCCTACGGCGAGGACTTCGTCGTCGTCGACGTGCATGGCGTCGGCTATGTGGTGCACTGCTCGTCCCGCACCCTGCAGGCACTGCCGGCCGAGGGCGAGGCGGCGACGCTGGCGATCGAGACGCATGTCCGCGAGGACCAGATCCGGCTGTTCGGCTTCCTCTCCGACGTCGAGCGCGAGTGGTTCCGGCTGCTGCAGACCGTGCAGGGGGTCGGCACCAAGGTGGCGCTCGCCGTGCTCTCGACGCTGCCGCCGGCCGAGCTCGCCTCGGCGGTGGCGATGCGCGACAAGGCCATGGTGGCGCGCGCGCCGGGCGTCGGGCCGAAGGTCGCCGAGCGCATCTGCACCGAGCTGAAGGACAAGGCGCCGGCCTACGCCTCGGTCGATCCGACGGTGGCGAAGCTGTCCGGCGCGCTCGCCGACAAGCGGGCGCCGCAGCCGGTCGCCGACGCCGTCTCGGCGCTGGTCAATCTCGGCTACGGCCAGCCGCAGGCCGCCGCCGCCGTCGCGGCCGCGGTGCGGGCGGCCGGCGACGGTGCCGACACGGCCAAGCTGATCCGCCTTGGATTGAAGGAGCTGTCGACGTGATGGACGCGAGGGCGACGGCGCTGTCGGCGCAGGATCAGGAGCTGATCGACGCGGCCTGCGAGGCGATCACGCGGCGCTACCGCAACGACTGGCAGGAGGTCGGGGCGGCGCTGCGCAGCCGCACCGGCCAGATCATCACCGGCGTCAATCTCGATGCGTATCTGGGCCGCATGGCGGTGTGCGCCGAGGCGGTGGCGCTCGGCAAGCTGGTCACCGACCACGGCGAGACCGGCATCGACACCATCGTGGCGGTGCGCCACCCGCGCCCGCACGAGCCCGACCAGACGATCCGGGTCGTCTCGCCCTGCGGCAGCTGCCGCGAGCTGATCTGCGACTACGATCCCGACGCCCGCGTCATCATCATGGGCGAGACCGGCCCCATCGCGGTGCCGATCGGCGCGCTCCTGCCCAACAAGTACAACCGCGGGACCGGGCTGTGATGGTGCACAACGCCGCCTTTCAGCGGGGCGCCACACCGTTTTGGAGCGCGGCGCTTCCCCTCGGCCGCAGCCTGCTCTCTCCCCCCTGCAACCCGGGCCTGCCCGGGTTGCACCTCGTCACGCACAAGTCGGGCAAGCCCGACTTGTGGTGGGGGAGAGGTGGAGAGGGGGGTGAGCCACGAATGCCGAGTCTGTGGCTCACCCCCCTCCCTGTCCCTCCCCCACAAGGGGGGAGGGAACGCAAGCGGCGACGCGACGTGACGAGTGAGGGGGCGCCTCGTGGATACGGAGACGCCCCCTCACCCGGACTTCGCGCCCGCGGCGCGAACTCCGACCTCTCCCCGCGCGCGGGGAGAGGTGATGCGCGGCGGCGCCATCGGCAGGACGCAGGCCCGGCATGACTGCTCCGGTGGTCGCGCTACGCGGGGTGAGGAAGGCGTTCCCGACCGGGACGCTGGCGCTGGACGGGCTCGACCTGACGGTGCGGCGTGGAGAATTTCTGTCGCTGGTCGGGCCGTCGGGCTGCGGCAAGTCGACGGCGCTGCGGCTGATCGCCGGCCTCGCGAGGCCGTCAGACGGGGCGGTCGTGTGGGGTGATGGAGACGCGGGCGTGGCGCCGGCTCCGGGCGATCTCGGCGTGGTCTTCCAGGAGCCGACCCTGATGCCGTGGGCGACGGTCGCCGGCAATGTCCGGCTGCCGCTGCGGCTGACGCGGCGGGGCGAGGACGTCGAGGCGCGGGTCGCCGCGGCGATCGCCCGGGTCGGGCTCGACGGCTTCGCCGGCGCCTATCCGCGCGAGCTCTCCGGCGGCATGAAGATGCGGGCCGCCATCGCCCGCGCGCTGGTCACCGATCCGCATCTCCTCCTGATGGACGAGCCGTTCGCGGCGCTCGACGAGATCACCCGGTTCCGGCTCGACAACGCGCTGTCCGGCCTGTGGCAGGGGCTCGGCACCACCGTGGTGTTCGTCACCCATTCGGTGTTCGAGGCCGTCTATCTCTCCACCCGCATCGTGGTGATGTCACCGCGCCCCGGCCGGGTCGCCGCAGACATCACCATCGATGCTCCGTTCCCGCGCGGAGAAACGTTTCGGACCTCGCCCGAGTTCGCGAGCCTGTGCCGCACCGTCGGCGGCGCCCTTGCCGAAGCGATGGGGGAGGCCTTCGCATGAGCATTTGGGCATGAGTGGCGGGCCCGATCACGACGGCGTTTCCGGCTGGCGCCGCGCCTCGCGGCTCGCCCGACCCGTGCTGGCGCTGCTCATCGGCGGCGCCGTGTGGGAGATCGTCGTCCGCGCCCTCGATCTGCCGGCCTGGCAGCTCCCGGCGCCGAGCGCGATCTTCGCCACCCTGATCGCCGACCACGCGATCCTGCTCGGCTCGCTGCTGGTGACGCTGGAGACGACCGCACAGGGCTTCCTGCTCGCGGTCGTGGGCGGCGCCGGGCTCGCCATCCTGTTCAGCCAGTCGCGGCTGATCGAGGACATGCTCTACCCCTATGCCGTGATCCTGCAGGTGACGCCGGTCGTCGCCATCGCGCCGATCCTGCTGATCTGGCTGCCGCAGCCCGTCGCGGTGCTGGCCTGCGCCTGGATCGTCGCGTTCTTTCCGATGCTCGCCAACACGACGCTCGGTCTGCATTCGGTCGATCCCAATCTCGACGACCTGTTCACGCTCTACGGCGCCTCGCGGCTGGAGCGGCTTCTTCGCCTGCAGCTCCCTGCCGCGCTGCCGGCCATGCTGGCTGGCGCCCGCATCGCCGGCGGCCTGTCGCTGATCGGCGCCGTGGTGGCCGAGATCGCGGCCGGCTCCGCCGGCGCCGGCTCGGGCCTCGCCTTCCGGATCGCCGAGGCCGGCTACCGGCTCGACGTGCCGCGCATGTTCGCCGCGCTGCTGCTGCTGTCCGCCGCCGGCATCGTCGTCTACGCGGTGCTGTCGCTGGTCTCCTGGCTGGTCCTACGCCGCTGGCACGAGAGCACGTTTTCGCGGGGCGTGTGACAAGGTCCGGACGGCCGGTACGGGGCGCCGTCATTCCGGGGCGCGGCGAAGCCGCGAACCCGGAATCCAGCGGCGAGCTCCGAGCGCTCGGCTGGATTCCGGGTTCGGCGCTGCGCGCCGCCCCGGAATGACCGCGATCACATCGCCGGCATGGGAGCCATGCCGTCGCTCCCCGGTCACCTCCCCGAAACGGCCACTGTTGCAGCATGGTGCTGCGCCGCTCCTGTTCGCCACGCCCGAAGGCCCGATGACCGCCCCGACCGACCCGTCCTCGCCGCAGCCGCCCGCGCCGACGGACGTTTCCGCGGGCGACATCCAGCCGGCCTTACCGGATCAGCCGGCCCTGCCGGCCGTGACGGGGCACGACGCGGCCGCGTATGCCCAGCGCATGCGGCTGCTCGGCATCCTGCTGATGTGCGGGGCCGTCGCGTGCTTCGCCTGCCTCGACGCCACGGCGAAGTATCTCGGCCGCCATGTCGACGTGCTCGCCGTGGTGTGGGCCCGCTACGCCAGCGCCTTCGTGCTGGCGCTCCTGGTGTTCAACCCGATCACCCGGCCGGGACTCCTTCGCACGCAGCGCCCCGTGCTTCAGATCGGCCGCTCTGCGCTGCTGCTCGGCACCACGATCCTGAACTTCGCCGCGCTGAGATTCCTGCAGCTCGACCAGGCGCTCGCCATCCTGTTCTCGACGCCCCTGATGGTCGCGGCACTGGCCGGGCCGATGCTGGGCGAGAAGATCGGGCCGCGGCGCTGGGCCGCCATCGTGGTCGGGCTGGTCGGCGTGCTGATCGTGCTGCAGCCGGGCTTCGGCGCGGTGCATCCGGCCGCGATCCTGTCGATGCTGTCGGCCGTCTGCGCGTCGTTCTACGCCATCACCACCCGGGTGCTGTCGCGCTTCGATTCCGACGCCACGACCCTGTTCTACTCGAACCTCGTCGGCGTGCTGGCGCTCGCGCCCGTGATGCCGTTCGTTTGGACGACGCCGTCCGACCCGCTGCTGATCGTTCTGATGATCGGCTTTGGTGGCTTCGGCAGCCTCGGCCATTTCCTGCTGATCGTCGCGCACCGGCACACCCCGGCCTCGATCCTGTCGCCGTTCTCCTACAGCCAGATTCTGTGGACCACGATTCTCGGCTTCGTGGTGTTCGGCGACGTGCCGAACCGCTGGACCATCGCCGGCGTGACGATCGTGATCGCCTCCGGCCTCTATCTCCTGCACCGCGAGCGGGTGCGCCGGCGCGGCTGAGGCGGCGTTCTGCAGGGGAGGGGGATCAGCGCGCGGCGGCGGCCGGCGTGGTGTCGGCCGGCACCGGAGTGGCGGACGTCGGGGTCGCTGCCGGCGCCGGCCGGCCGATCTCGGCGACCACCGGTCCCTGCGGCACGCGCACCGGGTGGTCACCGGCGATGACGTGGCTGCGCAGCCGGATCGGCCCGGCGATCCGCTTCAGCCGGTCCGCCCCGATGCCGCAGGCGATGCCGTTCACACTGACATTGCCGAAGTCGAGCATCTGGCCGACGAGGCCCTGGTCGACGTCGATCTTCTCGATGCGGTCGATCGGCATCTCGCTCGTGGTCCGACGGAACAGGCCGGAGCGGTAGATCACCCGCCGGTCCGTCACGGCGATCTCGGTGACGCGACGGCGGTACCAGGCCCGCACCAGCAGAACCAGCGCGAGCCCGAGGAGCCCCGCCGACAGCGCCGGCCACAGCACGTCGACATGCACGCCGAACTCCGCCGTCGCATAGGCATAGGTGGTCCAGCCGGCGCAGCCAGCCCCGGCGAGCGCGAGCACGAGTCCCGGCACGTAGAGCACCCAATGCCGGCCGGTGCGGAACCGCACGGTCTCGCCCGGCAGCAGAACGGTGTCGACATAGCCCATGCGCGCGCGATCTCCCCGGCTCCGCGGCCGTACCCATACCGCGTTTCGCCGGAGGGTGGAATCGGCTGGCCCGGAGCCGGCAGGATCGGCCCTGCGCGGCGCGGCCTTGCCGGTGCGGACCGGCCGCTGATAAGCCGGGCCGACATGCAAGAACAGGCAGGAGACCCCCGATGGCGACCGACACCGCAGGCGACACCCCAAATGTTCTTCTGGTCGGGACCGCGAAGCCGATCGTGGTCGGCGGGCTCGACCCGATCGTCCGCCTGCACCGGCTGATCGAGGCGCCGGATCGCGAGCGGTTCCTGGCTGACGTCGCCGGCCGGGTGCGGGCGCTCGCCGTCACCCATTCGGGCAACAAGATCGACCCCGCCTTCCTGCAACGCTTCCCCAAGCTGGAGATCGTGTCGAGCGTCGGGGTCGGCTACGACCACATCGACGCCGCCTGGGCCGGGCAGAACGGCATCGTCGTCACCAACACGCCCGAGGTGCTCGACGAGGAGGTCGCCGACACGGCGCTCGGGCTTCTGCTGTCCACGGTGCGCGAGCTGCCGCAAGCGGAGCGTTATCTGCGTGCCGGCAAGTGGGCCGAGGCGCCGTTCCCGCTGAGCCGCGCGACGCTGCGCAACCGCACCGTCGGGCTCGTCGGCATGGGCCGCATCGGCCGCGCCATCGCGCGCCGGCTCGACGCCTTCGGGGTGCCGGTCGTCTATCACACGCGGCGGCACAATCCCGCGGTGCCGTACCGCCACTATCCGGCGCTGATCGACATGGCGCGCGACGTCGACACGCTGATGCTGATCCTGCCGGGCGGTCCCGCCACCCGGAACCTGATCGACGCCACGGTGCTGAAGGCGCTCGGGCCCGACGGCATCGTGATCAACATGGCGCGCGGCTCGGTGGTCGACGAGCCCGCCCTGATCCAGGCCTTGAAGGAGCGCACCATCTTCGCGGCCGGCCTCGACGTGTTCGTGAACGAGCCGCATGTCCCGCCCGAGCTGATCGCCCTGGAGAACGTGGTGCTGCTCCCGCATCTCGGCTCGGCCTCGGTCCACACCCGCGCCCGCATGGACCAGCTCGTCGTCGACAACCTCGCCTGCTGGTTCGCCGGCAAGGGGCCGGTCACCCCGGTGCCGGAGACGCCGTGGCCGCTGGCACGGTGAGCAGTCGGTCCGGGAAGAAGCCCGTGTCCCGGGCGCGGCGCATCGCGCCGCGAACCGGGACCCAGGGGCTCCGGCCGAGGCTCTTCCCCGCGGCCCGGGATCCCGGCTCTGCGGCGCATCGGGCCTTCGGCCCGACGCCCCTTGTCCGGGGCACGCCGTGCCTGCGCCACGGCGTGGTTCATCGCTGCCCAAAGATGCGCTAGCCTGATCGCATGAGAGCCCGAGTTCCTTCGCGCGCCGCGCCGTCCGCCCTGATGCTGGTCGCCCTTCTCGCGGCCGGCCCCGCCGTCGCCCAGGCGCCGGCGCCGCCGCCCGCACCGCAGCGGCCCGCCCCGCCGGCGGCCAGGCCGCCGGCCCCTCCGCCGAGCGAGGCGGCCCGCACGGTCGCCGGCACGGCCTGGGAGTTCTCCAACGCCGACCGCGACCGGCGCTGCACGGTCGGCTTCAAGACCGACGCGGCCGGGTCGCTCGGCATGAAGATCGACTTCGACAAGGCGTGCGCCGGGGTGTTCCCGTTCCTGCGCGACGCCGCCGCCTGGACGCTCGGCGACAACGACTTTCTCCGCTTCGTCGATGCCCGCGGCAAGGCGATGCTGGAGTTCAGCGAGGTCGAGCACGGCCTGTGGGAGGCGCCCAAGCCCGGCGAGGGCATCCTGTTCCTGCAGACCGCCGCGTCGGTGAAGCCGCCGGCGCCGAGCCAGGCCGAGATGGCGGGCGACTGGACGCTGCGCCTCGGCGGCCGCGTGCTCTGCCCGGTGACGCTCGCCACCGCGCCGGCCGGCGAGGGGTTCGCCCTGCGGCTCGGGCCGGACTGCGACGCCGCCGTCACCCGTTTCGCGCCGACCGCCTGGACCATGGACCGCGACGAGCTGGTGCTCACCGGCGCCGGCAACCGCACCTGGCGGTTCGAGGAGACCGAGCCGAAGACCTGGCAGCGCGTCCCGGAGACCCGCGACCCGATCCTGATGGTCAAGCGGTAGACGCAGCGCCGCGACGGCGGGCCTCCGAAGCAAGGCGAGGCCGTTCCTCCGGCACCGCGCCGCTCAGATCAGCCGCAGGCCCTTGAAGCTGGCGTGGCCGTCCTTGCCGACGATGATGTGGTCGTGGACGGCGATGCCGAGCGGCTTCGCCACCTCGAGGATCGCCTGGGTCATCTGGATGTCGGCGCGCGACGGCGTCGGGTCGCCGGACGGGTGGTTGTGGACCAGGATCACGGCGGTCGCCGACAGTTCGAGCGCCCGCTTCACCACCTCGCGCGGATAGACCGGCGTGTGGTCGACCGTGCCGGTCTGCTGCACCTCGTCGGCGATCAGCTGGTTGCGCTTGTCGAGGAACAGGACGCGGAACTGCTCCTTGTCGGCGAACGCCATGGCGGTGCGGCAATAGTCGAGCACGGACGACCACGACGACAGGACGGTGCGCCGCTTGACCTCGCCGCGGGCGATGCGCTGCGCCGCCGCTTGCACGATCTTCAAGTCGGTGATGGCCGACTCGCCGAGCCCCGGCACCTCGCCGAGCCGGCGCGGCGGCGCCGCGATCACCTCGGCGAAGGAGCCGAAGCGGGCGATCAGTGCCTTGGCGAGCGGCTTCACGTCGCGCCGCGGCAGCGCCCGGAACAGCACCAGCTCCAAAAGCTCGTAGTCGGTCAGCGCGTCGCTGCCGGCCTCGCGGAAGCGGGCGCGCAGCCGGTCGCGATGGCCGTGATAGTGAGGGGACGCCTCCGAAAGCCCGACCCGGTCGTCGGATTGCTCTTCGTCCGCCATGGTCCACACCGGGTGAGCCGGCATTGTCGCCGCTCGCACAATGGCCGACTCGGCGGCGCGTTGGCAATCGTCGCCGCAGCCCGCGGTTGTGCGCATGGCTGGCGGCCGGCGGACGCGCTGGCGGGCGTGGGCACTCGGCGCTAGGATCAGTTTAGAATACATCTAAACAACTCCACGGTGCCCCATGAAGCGTTTCGCCGACCTCACCGAGCAGGAGGTGCTCGCCCTCGCCATCACCAACGAGGAGGAGGACAGCCGCATCTATCGCGGCTTCGCCGAAGGGCTGCGCGCCCAGTACCCCAAGACGGCCGCCCTGTTCGACGCCATGGCGGACGAAGAGGTCCACCACCGCGGCTGGCTGTTCGACCTCTACCGGCAGAAGTTCGGCGATTTCATTCCCTTGATCCGTCGCCAGGACGTCAAAGGCTTCGTCCGCCACAAGCCGGTCTGGCTGGTCAAGCCGCTCGGCCTCGACGAGGTGCGCAAATACGCCGAGACCATGGAGTACGAGACGGCGCGCTTCTATCGCCGCGCCGCCGAGGCGAGCCGCGACGTCGCGACCCGCCAGCTCCTGCTGAAGCTCGCCGAGGCCGAGGACACGCACGAGGCGATGGCCGAGCGGCTGGAGGGCGAGCTCTTGACCACCGACGCTCGCGCCACCGAGGACGCGACCGCGCGGCGCGTGTTCGTGCTGCAATACGTCCAGCCCGGCCTCGCCGGCCTGATGGACGGCTCGGTGTCGACGCTGGCGCCGCTGTTCGCCGCGGCCTTCGCGACCCACGACACCTGGGCGACCTTCCTGGTCGGCCTGGCGGCGTCGATCGGCGCCGGCATCTCGATGGGCTTCGCCGAGGCGCTGTCCGACGACGGCTCGCTCACCGGCCGCGGCTCGCCCTGGCTGCGCGGCGGCGTCTGCGGCCTGATGACCACGGTCGGCGGCCTCGGCCACACGCTGCCCTACCTGATCCCGCATTTCTTCACCGCCACGGCGGTCGCCTTCGCGGTGGTGATCGTCGAGCTCGGCGTGATCTCCTGGATCCGCTGGAAATACATGGACACGCCGTTTCTCTCCGCCACCTTCCAGGTGGTGCTCGGCGGCGTCCTGGTGTTCCTGGCCGGCATCTTGATCGGGAGCGCGTGAGGTGGTTCGCGGCGTCGGGATGACGCTCGGCCGCGGTCTGGTATAAGCCGCGCATGTTCGTCCTGGCGCATCTCACCGACCCGCATATCGGCCCGCTGCCGCGGCCGACGCTCCGGCAGCTCGCCTCCAAGCGGGTGCTCGGCTGGCTCAACTGGCGGCGCAACCGGCGTCGTCACCACCGGGTCGAGATCCTGACCGACCTGATCGACGACCTCGCCGCCCAGAAGCCCGACCACACCGCCGTGACGGGCGACCTCGTCAACATCGCGCTGCCGGGCGAGTTCGCCGCCACGGCCGAGTGGCTCGCGGCGCTCGGGTCGCCCGCCGACGTCAGCTTCGTCCCGGGCAATCACGACGCCTATGTGCGCACCGCCATCGCTCAGTGGGACAAGCACTGGGACGCCTTCATGAAGGGCGACCGCGAGGCGCGCACCGACCAGGATCCGCGCTTTCCGTACGTCCGCCGACGCGGCCCGGTGGCGCTGGTCGGCCTGTCGAGCGCCGTGCCGACGCCGGCCTTCCTGGCGACCGGCCTCTTGGGCCGTGATCAGCTCGACCGGCTCGACGCGCGCCTCGCGCAGCTCGGCGACGAGGGCCTGTTTCGGGTCGTGATGCTGCACCACCCGCCGGCGAAGACGCCGGCCGTGCGGGCCAAGCGGCTGGTCGATGCCGGCGCCTTCCTGGACGTGCTGGCGCGCCGCGGCGCCGAGCTGGTGCTGCACGGCCACGACCACGTCCACGCGCTGATCTGGCTCGACGGCCCGGCGGGGCCGATCCCGGCGCTCGGCCTGCCCTCCGCCTCGGCGTCGCCCGAGGGCAAGCGCGATCCGGCCGCCTACAATCTCTATCGGATCGACGGGAGCCCCGGCGCGTTCACGTGCGAAGCCGTCACCCGCGGCTTCGCGCCGGGCGCGACCGCGATCACCGAGCTGGCACGCCGGCCGCTGCTGCCGGCCGCGTGACGCGCGGGCGCGACCGCCATTTACTGGCTTTGGTCGTCTCCGGCTGAAGCGACCTCGTTCAGCCTCGTGTCCCGGGCGCGGCGCGGAGCGCCGCGACCCGGGACCCAGGGGCGGTCGGATGTTGCGCCTGCCGTGCCGCCCGTCGTGCGGCCCCTGGGCCCCGGCTCTGCGGCGCATCAGGCCTGCGGCCCGGTGCGCCTTGTTCGGGGCACGCGCCGAGATCGGGGATGCCGCATCGTCGATCAGGGGCGGAGTCGTTTGCGCCGCTCAATCCACCCACAGCCACGGCGTCCAGCCGGGCGGCGTGTCGGGCGCCGGCGGCTCGGGCGTCGTCGTCTTGATGGTGTCGAGCGCGTCGGTGTCGTGGCGATGGACGGTCGGCTGCCAGCGCTGCGCCATGGACCGGAACAGCGTCTGATCGGTGCCGCGGTCCTGCTTGCTCCACTGGAAGCGCGTCTTGCGAGAGCTCAGCATGGGCTCCTCTCGCGTCCTTGGTGACCCGTCCCGAGTCCGCCGTTTGAATGCAAAGCGTGCGCCCGTGCCCTTAAGGAGGGCTTAAGTGGATCCGGAGAATTGCGCCGGATTCCACCGAATTCCGTCGAATCATGTCGTGCGGCGCGATCGCGTCGCGTGCCGTCGTGGAAGACGGATCGGGTCGTGATCACGACGCGAGCTGATCAGGTCGACGGCGATCCCGTACAGTCGTGATCAGGATACCGGCGACCCGATTCCCCAGGCGGCCGCCCAGCCGAGCCCGTCCTCGGTGCGGCCGCGCGGCACGTATTCGCAGCCGACGAAGCCCGCGTAGCCGAGCCGGTCGAGGGCGGCGAGCACGTTTCCGTAGTGCACCTCGCCCTCGTCGGGCTCGGCCCGGCTCGGCACCGCGGCGACCTGGACATGGCCGATCAGCGGCAGGTGGCGCTCGAACCGTCGCAGAATGTCGCCGCCCATGATCTGCTGGTGATAGAAATCGAACTGCATGCGCACATTGGCGCGCTCGACCCGGGCCAGGATCGCGGCCGCCTGCTCGGCCCGCGTCAGCAGATAGCCGGGCCGGTCGACCGTGTTGAGCGGCTCGATCAGGATGGTCAGCCCGTGCGCGGCGGCGCGGTCGGCCGCGTGCCGCAGGTTCTCGACGAAGGTCGCCTCGCCGGCCTCCCGCTCACCCTCCGGAACGACGCCGGCCAGGCAGTGGATCGTCCGGCCGCCGAGCGCGACGGCGAGCGCCAGCGCCCGCTCGAACAGCGCCGCGAACTCGCTCTCGCGCCCCGGCACGCCGGCGATGCCGGACGGTGCGCCGGGCAGCGGCGCCGTGTTGACGCCGAGCATCGTCAAGTCGTGCCGGTCGATCGCGGCCCGCATCGCGGCCGGATCCTGGTCGTACGGGTACTGCAGCTCGACGGCGCGGAAGCCCGCCGCGGCCGCCGCGCCGAAGCGATCGAGCGGCGGACGGTCGGCGAACAGATAGGCGAGATTGGCGGCGAGGCGGGGCATTCTCGAACTCCGACATCGTGCTCCGACGTGAGATCAGCTATCCGACGGCGACGGCCTCTGTGCAATCGCCGCATCGGGACTGTCCCCGCCGCGTGTTCAGACGCGTCCTTCGCAGTGCAGCGTCTTGCTGCGCTGCGGCGCGCCGCGCGACCGCAACAGGAACGTGATTTGCCCATCCGCGGCCCACCGTCGCGTTGGGCCACTTTGTGGTTGACCGGTCCGCGTCCCGACGACTCAATTGTGCATGGGCCGCAATCCGCGCGTCAGACGTGGGCCACGGCCCGGAGGGACGCGCCGATGAACGCCCAGGAACTGCTCCAGGAGATCTCCGCCTATTGCCGCGAGACGGGGCTCGCCGAGTCGACCTTCGGCCGGCGCGCCGTCAACGACGGCAAGCTCGCCGCGCGGCTGCGCAACGGCGGCCGCATCACCACCGAGACGCTCGACCGCATCCGCTCCTTCATGCAGGCGAACCGGGTGCCGCCCGAGCTGCGCTCGAGCCTGCTGCTGCGCGGCCACGGCGTGATGCGCAGCAACGGCCTCGCGGCCCGCACGCCGCTGCCGCCGCGCGCGGTGCCGAGCGAGGCGAGCCCGCAGCGTCACTTCCGCTTCTTCGACAATCGCCAGAAGTATCTGCTGTTCGTCCATACATGCAGCGAGAAGCGCGTCGTCGCCCAACGGGTCGCGCTGGAGCTCGCGGGCCTGTCGCCGCGACCCCCGGCCGTGCGGGTGTTCGACGCCGGCGTCGGCGACGGCACCGTGCTGGCGCGGGTGATGCGGGCCATGCACGACCGCTTCCCCACCATGCCGTTCGGCATCGTCGGCAAGGAGATCAGCCTGGAGGACGTGCGCCTCACGCTGCAGAAGATGCCGGACCGCTTCTTCGAGCATCCGGCCCAGGTGCTGGTGCTGACCAATCTCGCCTATGCGGACGCGCCATGGCTCGGCGGGCGGTCGCCCGGCCTGGACTCCCGCCTCGTCTGGCACGATCTGGCGCTGTCCGGCGCCTCCGCGCATCGCTTCGAGGAGCAGATCGGCGGGCTCGAGCCGTTTCTGGCGGAGAACTGGAACGCCACAATCGATCCGCGCACCGGCTCCCCGAGCTTCGACCGGCCGGTCGTGCTGGTGATCTATCGCGAGGATCATCGCTTCCTGCTCGATCAGGTGATCCCGCGGCGCGGCGCCGCGATCGCCGACTACGATCTCGTGATCGCCTCGCAGCCCTACCGGGCGCGCGCGCCGCTCGCCTTCAAGGCGCGGCGCGTGATCGCGCCGCTCGCCCGCGCGTTGGCACCCGGTGGCCGGCTGGTCGCCGTGCACTCCTACGGCCACGATCCGGGCCAGGAGATCGTCCAGCGGGTGTGGCCCGGCGACGATCCCTTCGTGCACGACCGCCACGACATCCTGCGCGCCGTGAAGGAGGAGCTCGGGGCGGACGGCCGCGACCTCGTGTTCAACGCCTTCGCCGACAACCGCGCGCTGTTCCGCTACGACATGGACGCGCTGCCGGGCGAGCTCGCCGACACGATCGGCACCTCGACGCTGTTCGCCGCCTGGAACGCCGCCGTCTACGTCGCCCAGGTGGAGGACGACCGACTCGCCGCCGCGGTGGCGGACGGCGGCTATCTCGACGCCACCCGCGAGGTCCTGCAGCAGCACGGCGGCCTGTGGTTCCACGACGAGTCCTACGTGATCTCGCGGCGGCGGCAGTGAGGACGACGACGGTCGTGACGTGCCCCCTTTCCGCTCGTCCCCGCGAAGGCGGGGACCCAGGGCGACCACGACGAGCGATCGGGGATGCGCCCGCTGGATGCCCGCTTTCGCGGGCATGAGCGGAGGATCTGACCGGACGTCGTGAGCAGCGTCCGGTGCGACTTCGGCAACGGTTCGGCAGACCAGAAGGACAGGCCATGGCGCAGGCTTCGACGGCTCTCCGGCACTCCGACCGCGATGTCGCCGACGATACGATCGCGTCGATCGCCGCCTTCATGGCGCGCGCCACCTTCGAGACGACGCGGCTCGCCGCGGCCGACGCGGCGGCGCTCGCCGCCCATGTCGCGCCCGGCACGCCGGTCTATGTCAGCGCGCTGCCGACCAAGCCGTTCGCCGAGCAGCGCGCCGTCGTCGCGGCGGTGCGGGCGGCCGGCTTCGAGCCGGTGCCGCATCTCGCGGTGCGCAGCTTCGCGAGCGCCGCGGCGCTGTCCGATCATCTCGGCGCCATGGTCGAAGAGGCCGGCGTCGGCCGCGTCCTGGTGATCGCCGGCGACCGGCCGGAGCCGGCCGGCCCGTTCCGGGCCGCGATCGAGCTGATCGAGAGCGGCCTCTTGCAGAGCCACGGCATTGCCGAGATCGGCGTCGCCGGCTATCCGGACGGCCATCCGCGCGTCGCGCCGGTGACGCTCGATCTGGCGCTCGCCGCCAAGCTCATCGCCGCCGCCGAGACCGGGCTCGCCGCGCATGTCGTCACCCAGTTCACCATGACGCCGGAGCCGATCGTCGCTTGGCTGACGCGGCTGCGGGCGCAGGGCATCGACCATCCGGTGCGGATCGGCTTCGCCGGCCCGGCCTCCGTGACGGCACTCCTGCGCTATGCCCGCATCTGCGGCGTGCGCGCCTCGGCGCAGGCCTTCGCCCGCAATGTCGGCCTCGTCCGCGACATGCTGGGCACCGCGGCGCCGGACCGCGCGGTGCGCGGCGTCGTCGGCGCCGGACCGGGCGGCCGGCTCGGCGACGTCAGTCCCCATTTCTATGCGTTCGGCGGGCTCGCGGCGGCGGTGCGCTGGGCGGCGGCGGTCGCGGCCGGGCGGATCGCCCTCGATCGCACCGGCGGATTCTCGGTCACGCCGCCCTGAGCGCCGGGACGGCGCCAGGCGGCAGGGCCGGCGTCAGGCGTCGCTCGGCAGCTCGAGAAGATCGCGCCGCCGCTCGGCGGCGAGCCGCTTGTGGATGTGGACCATGTAGGCGGTGGCGAACAGCGGTGTCGCGAAGTTGACGATCGGGATCAGCACGAAGGCGGCGACCAGC
Organism: Rhodoplanes sp. SY1; assembly: GCF_046000175.1. Classification (NCBI taxonomy): domain Bacteria; kingdom Pseudomonadati; phylum Pseudomonadota; class Alphaproteobacteria; order Hyphomicrobiales; family Nitrobacteraceae; genus Rhodoplanes; species Rhodoplanes sp. SY1. The sequence continues at coordinate 112,407 of NZ_JBEOMB010000100.1, read as the reverse complement.
AGCCCGGCCGTGACGATGCGGGTGCGGTTGTCGCGCCACAGCGCCTTGGCGTCGCCGATCGGCTGCTGGCGCACCGCGGCGATGAGGAAGTACTCGCGGCCGAGCAGATAGGCGGTGGCGAGGAAGAAGGCGACCGCACCGATGCCGCCGATCAGCAGGAACGGCGCCGCGCACAGATAGATCAGCAGCGCCAGCAGGGCCGTCTTCAGGCCCTCGACGATCGCGTAGCCGATCGGCGGCGCGACGCCGGGCGGATCGTCGGGATAGTGCTCCTGCTCGACCTCGGCGGCGACGTCGTCGGCATAGAAGCTCGCCACCAGCGACGTCACCGAGGGCATCAGAAAGATCGCGCCGGCGAACAGCCCGGCCCCGAGCGCGATCGTCAGCACCCAGCCGAGCGCCACCACGGCGTTGTGCCAGCTCGCCCCGAGCGACGTCTCGATCCAGGTGCCGCCCTCGCCGCCCAGCCAGGCGACCAGCTGGTACAGGCCGACGGTCAGCACGGCGAGCAGCAGCAGCGCGAGCCCCGCCGACTTGAGCAGCACCGAGCGGAACGGCGGCGACGTCAACTGGGCGATGGCGAGCGAGGCGGCACGGAACATCGACACGTCCTCGGGCTGCGGACCGCGGCCCACCTGTGAGCAGTCGCCGCCGAGCGCGGCCGTCCTGAGGTAGAGCCCCGGCCGCGCCGCGGCAAGGGCCTCGCCCGGCGGGATGGTCGGGGAGGCGGCGCGCAGGACGCGACCGACCGTGCCTAGGCCCGGCCGGAGATCAGCGGCGGCTTGTCGAGGCCCATCGGCGAGTAGGTGAACACCTCGACGCCGGTCTCGGTGACGCCGACCGTGTGCTCGAACTGGGCCGAGAGCGACCGGTCGCGCGTCACCGCGGTCCAGCCGTCGGACAGCACCTTCACGTGCGGGCGGCCGAGATTGATCATCGGCTCCACCGTGAACAGCATGCCGGGGCGCAGCACCACGCCCTCGCCGCGCCGGCCGACATGCACGATGTTCGGCTCGTCGTGGAACAGGCGGCCGAGGCCGTGGCCGCAGAAGTCGCGCACCACGCTCATGTTCTGGCCCTCGACGAAGGCCTCGATGGCGGCTCCGATGTCGCCCGTCGTCGCCCCCGGCCGGATCACGGCGATGCCGCGGTTCATCGATTCGAACGTCACCTCGATCAGCCGCTCGGCGCGGCGCGGGATCTCGCCGACCCCGTACATGCGGCTCGAGTCGCCGTGCCAGCCGTCGAGGATCAGGGTGACGTCGATGTTGACGATGTCGCCCTCGCGCAGCGGCTTGTCGCTGGGGATGCCGTGGCAGACGACGTGGTTGATCGACGTGCAGGTCGACTTGTTGTAGCCGCGGTACATCAGCGTCGCCGGATAGGCGCCGTGGTCCATGGCGAACTCGAAGACGAGCTGGTTGATGCGCTCGGTCGGCACGCCCGGCTGCACCTCGGGCACCAGCATGTCGAGGCAGCGGGCGACGAGCTGCCCGGCCTTGCGCATGCCGGCGAACGCCTCCGGGCCGTGCAGCTTGATCTGTCCGTTCTTGCGCAGCGGTGCCGCCGCCGCATCGATATAGGTCATGAAATCCGGGCCTCGTCGGTGTTGCGCCGAATGTAGGCTTTTGCCGGCTCGAATCAATCGTGCCGGGGTCCGGGCGGGGTTGCCGCCGGCGCCGCCGCCGCGGCGGTTGCGGGGCTGCTGGTGCCGGCCCGCACGATCAGCCGCGACGCCGTGTCGATCAGCTCGGTCTCCTCGGCGATCCGGCCGGTGAGGAGATGCACCCAGTGGAAGCCGATATAGAGCTGCAGGAGCGCCGGCGCGTCCTCGGCATCGATCTCGCCGCGCCCGACCGCCCGGGTGAACACGCAGCCGAGATCGGCGAGCCGCACGGGGAGGAACTTCTCGCGCAGCGCGATCATCGCCTGCTCGCTCGCCTGCGCCTCGGCGATCAGGGCCCGGAACGCCGCGCCCGAGGGCGTCTCCCGCCAGAACCGCCACAGCGCCTTGGTGTAGCCGGAGAGGTCGGCGGCGAGTTCGCCGGTGTCCGGCACCGCGATGGCGGCCGCCTTGTCGGCCGCGTACACGGCGATGAACAGGTCGGCCTTGGATGGCCACCAGCGGTAGATGGTCGGCTTGCCGGCGCCGGCACGGCGCGCCACCTCGTCGATCGAGAACCCCGCGTAGCCCTTCTCGGCCAGAAGAGCGCGTGCCGCCTCGAGAATCGCCGCCTCGGCGGCCGGGTTGCGCCGGGCGCCGATCGAGGCGCGGCGATGGCCGGCCCCGGGCGGATCGGGATTTCGGGGCTCGCTCATCCTCGGGCCTCCCCGGCTGTCGGCTGACGCGGGCGGGGCGGTCGCGGGCCGCAGCCCGGACGCATCCTACCAAGGTCGGCTCCCGGAGCGGGCCGCGCCGGGCAAAGAAGCATGCTGCGTCGCCGCAACGCCTCTTGACGTAACGAAACGGGCCGTATAGATCAAGCGCCATGAACGAAACGGTTCGTTTCGTAACGATGTGAGCCCGAGCCATGACGACCCTTCTCCGATCGATCAAGTCCCGCCTCGCCGCCGTCTCGGCCGCCCATCTGCGGTTCGTCGCCGCCGTGATGATCGGCGCCTATGTGGTGATCAACACGCTGCTGGCCGTGGTGTCGCCGCTCACCGCCGGCTGGCCGTTCCCGGCCCTGACCGCCGTCGTGGTGCCGCCCATGGTGCTGGCGATGATCCACCTCGTCATCCCGATCGCGCGGCGCGTCGGGTCGCGGCCCTGATCGCGGTGACCGCGGCGGGGGGCGTCGCGATCTGCGGCAGCGCCACCGGAACCGGCGCGTCGACGGCGATGCCGTCGAGCGAGGGCCGGCAGCGCACCGCGATCGCCTCGACCCCGGCAACGCGGGCCCGATCGAAGGCGACCCCATAGGCGGGGTCGATGTCGCGGGCGATGTCGACCGTCTCGGCCGAGCCGATCTGGACCAGGAACAGCATCACGGCCCGCTCGCCGGCCGCCACACGGGCGGCGAGCTCCGAAAGATGCCGGGCGCCGCGCGCCGTCGTGGCGTCCGGAAACTCGGCGAGGCCGGGCCGGCGCATCAGCGTCACGCTCTTGATCTCGACCCAGCAGGGCGGCTTCGTGGCGTCCTCGAGCAGCAGGTCGCAGCGCGACGCCGCCCCGTATTTCACCTCGCGTCGCAGGGTCGCGTAGCCGGCGAGCGGAGGGATCATCCCGGTCGCGATCGCCGCGGCGACGATGCCGTTCGGATGGGCCGTGTTGACGCCGACCAGCTCCAGCCCCGTGCCGAGATCGACCTCCACCAGCTCCCACGACCAGGCGAGCTTGCGGGCCGGATTGTCGGAGCGCGACAGCCACACCCGTGCGCCCGGCTCGGCGAGCCCCAGCATGCTGCCCGGATTGGCGACATGCGCCGTGACGACGGTGCCGTCCAGCAGCTCGACATCGGCGAGGAAGCGCTTGTACCGGCGCAGCAGCGTCGCCGGACTCAACGGGGAGGGAAACCGCATGCAGACGGTTTAGCCCGTGGCCGCGGCCTCGTCAGTCCGGAATTCGCCCACCGCGGTCGTCCTCGATGTGGATACGGATGATCTCGTCGAACGTCGTCTCGGCGACGAAGCCGAGCGTGCGGGCGCGCGCCGCGTCGAAGCGGTGCGGCCAGCCAGCGACGATCGTCTCGACCAGCGGGTCGGGCGCCCGCCTGATGCGGGCGACCGCGGCGTCGCCGGCGGCCCGGCGCAGCGCCTCGATCTGCTCGCCGACCGTGCAGCACACGCCCGGCATCGTGATCGCGATGCGCGGCCCCAGCATCTCGCGGGAGAGACCGGCGGCGTGGATCAGGAACCCCACGGTGGCGCGCGGGCTCGCATGGGTGTGCAGCACGGTGTCGGCGACCGGCAGGATGGTCTCGCGCCCGGCCAGCGGCTCGCGGATGATCGCCGAGAAGAAGCCCGAGGCGGCCTTGTTGGGCGGCCCCGGCCGCACGCAGACGGCCGGCAGCCGCAGCGCCACGCCGTCGAGAAAGCCGCGCCGGCTGTAATCGGCCAGCAGCAGCTCGCACATCGCCTTCTGGGTGCCGTAGGAGGTGAGCGGGGTGAGATGGAAGTCGTCGCCGATCACGTCCGGGAACGGGGCGCCGAACACGGCGCAGGACGACGTGAACACGAGCTTGGGCCGGTATCCCTCGCCCACGGCCCTGACCGCGTCGAGGAGCGCGCGGGTGCCGTCGAGATTGGCCCGGTAGCCCTTGTCGAGGTTCAGCTCGGCGTCGGCCGAAACGACGCCGGCGATGTGGAACACCACCTCGGGGCGGCCGGAGACCAGGCTCGCCGCGACGGCCGGATCGGCCAGGTCGGCGGTGACGAGGCGCGCCGAGCCCGAGAAGCCGGCCGGCACCGGCGGCTCGACGATGTCGGTCAGGGTCAGGGTCGTGATGGCGGCGCCGCACAGCGTGCCGTCCCGGCCGAGCCGTTCGGCGAGCTTGCGGCCGATCATCCCGGCCGCTCCGGTCACGAGCACATGCATGCGTGGTCTCCGACGGGCGGAAGGCGCCCCGCGCAACCCTATCAGCTCGATCAGACGGAGTAAGCCGGCGTGAGGGCCGATCCCGCCCGCGCCGATTCGACGCGGATCAAACAACGATCGCAGACGTGAATCCCGCAACTCTCGGTCGGTTCTCGTGGCGAGGCGACTATTCAGATGTCATAGTTCGTGCGTGGTGCGCTGATTCGCCGTGTGGAGAATCCCGGGCGACCGCCATGCCGATGCCGGACCTCGTGTTATCAAGGTGCATGGCTCAAGCGATCCTCGCCGACCGCGAACTCTCGGCCGGGCTGGCGCCGACCGGACGATTGCGCGTGGCGATCGCGGTCGGCCCGGCGCCGTCCGCCGTCTATGCGGTCCGGGGCGAGAGGGAGGGCGAGCTGCGCGGCGTGACCGTGGCGCTCGCCGAGGCGCTGGCGGCCGCGACCGGGCTGCCGCTCGAGATCGTCCCGTTCCGCAGCTCCGGCGAGATCCAGGCCACCGCGGCGAGCGGCTCGTGGGACGTCAGCTTCCTGCCGGTCGACGAGGAGCGCCGTCGGCATGTCGACTTCGGCGCCGCCTTTCACATTCTCCAGAGCAGCTACCTGGTGCCGGCCGGCTCCCCCATCAACCGGATCGACCAAGCCGATACCCCCGAGGTCCATATCGTCGGCGTCCGCAACAGCGCGACGCTGCGCGCCTCGCTGCGCGCCTCGCCGCGGGCGTCGCACGTCCCGGTCGAGACTCCGGAGGACGCGGTCGCGATGATGCATGGCGGGATGGCCGACGCGATCGCCATGGGGCGCGAGGCGCTGTCCGGGCTGGTGAGCCAGATCGAGGGCTCGCGGATCCTTCCGGGCTCGTTCCTCACCACCACCACGGCCGTCGTCCTGCCGAAGGGCCGGCCGGCGGCGCTCGCCTGGGTGACGGCGCTGGTCGAGGAGGCGAAGGCGGCCGGGCTGGTGCAGCGCGCCTTCGAGCGCGTCGGCCTTCCCGGCGCCAGCGTGCCGCCGGCGGCCGGGTAGGCCCGCCGCGTCACAGCGCCAGCAGGCCGGCGTCGCCCGCCTCGGTGCCGTAGCCGAGCCGCGTGCCCGTGGCGTTCCAGGCGAGCGCCGCGACGGCACCGCCGCCCGGCTTGCGCACCACGATCTCGGCCGAGTCCTCCAGCCGCACCAGGAGCACCATGCCGCTCTCGTAGCCGACCGCGGCGACCGGCTCGCGCGGATGGCAGGCGACCGCGACGATCAGGTCCTTGGCCGGCGCGAGCAGGCGCGGCTGCTGGCCCATCGGCCCGTCCTTGCCGTGGAACGGCCACAGCACCAGCGCGTCGGCGCCGGCCGTGGCGAGCTCGCGCCCGTCCGCCGTCCACGACACCGACTTCACCTTGGCGGCGTAGCCGGACATCCTCATGTGCTTGCCGTCGGCGACCCGCCAGCCGTGCAGCGACGGCTCCTGCATGGTGGTGACGACGAAGCGGCCGTCCGGGCTGAAGGTGACGCCGGTGTGCGAGCCCTTCCAGTCGAGCGTCTCGGGCGGCTCCTTGGCGTTGGGGAACCACAGCGCGACGCCGCCGTAATGGGCGACCGCGAGCCGCAGGCCCTTGGGCGCGAAGGCGAGCCCGCCCGGCGTCGAGCCGACCTCGGCGGTGCGGATCTCGCCCTTCGGCGTGCGCACGAACACGGCCTTGCCGGCCGACCAGGCGACGACGCCATCGCGGCCGACCGCGACATTGTCGATCCAGCGCCGCTTGGCGTCGGCGGCGATCTCGCTCGTCGTGCCGTCGGGTGCCGTCGCCATCACCCGGCCGTCGTCGCCGCCGGTGATCAGCCGCGTGCCGTCGCTCGCCGCGCTCAGGATGCCGCCCTTGTGGACGGCGACGTGCCGCTCGGTGCCGTCGTCGCCGGTGAGCAGCACCGTCTCCTCGCCGAGCGCGAAGGCGGCGACCTCGCGTCCCTTGGGACCCACGAAGGCGACCGCCACCACGGGCGCGCCGGCGTCGATCGGGCGGGTGCGCTCGACGAGCGAGTTCGAGGGGGCGGTGGTGTCGGTCATGAGAAACTCCGGGCAGCGCCCCGAACTCCGCTCATGCCCGCGAAGGCGGGCATCCAGGCGTCGTGCCGTGTCGCCCCCGGGTCCCCGCCTTCGCGGGGACGAGCGGTCCGGAGGGGCTCGACGTCACGGCATGGCCTCAGGCGTAGCAGGTTTCGAAACCGTCGCGGATCAGCTTTTCGGGCAGCTCGCGGCCGATGAAGACGAGGCGGCTCTCGCGCGCCTCGTCGTCGCGCCAGGCGCGCTGGTGGTCGCCGTCCAGGATCATGTGGACGCCCTGGAAGACGAACCGGTCGGGATCGTCCTTGAACGCCAGGATGCCCTTGCAGCGCAGGATCTTCGCGCCTTCCTCGGCGACCAGGGTCTGCAGCCAGGGGAAGAACTTGTCCGGATCGAGCGGCCGTGCGGTCTTGATCGACAGCGACTGGATGTGCTCGTCGTGATAGTGCTTCAGGCCGCCGTGGCCGTGCGCCTGATGGCCGTGATCGTGGTGATCATGGTCGTGGCCGTGATCGTGGCCGCAGTCGCAGCCGTCGGGATGATCGTGATCATGGGCGTGGCCGTGCGCATGATCGTGATCATGATCGTCGCCCTTCTCCAGGAAGGCCGGCTCGATCTCGAGAATCCGGTCGAGATCGAAGGCGTTGCGGCCCAGAACCTCGCCGATCGGGATGCTGCAGCGCTCGGTGCGGTGGAGCTTGGCGTAGGGGTTGATGGCGCGCACATGCGCCTCGACGTCGAGGAGCTCCGCGGGAGAGACCAGATCGGTCTTGTTGACCAGGACGACGTCGGCGAAGGCGATCTGGTTCTTCGCCTCGGGCGCGTCCTTCAGCCGGTCGCGCAGCCACTTGGCGTCGGCGACCGTGACCACGGCGTCGAGCTTGGCCGCCTTGCCGACGTCGGCGTCCATGAAGAAGGTCTGCGCCACCGGCGCCGGATCGGCGAGCCCCGTCGTCTCCACCACGATGGCGTCGAACTTGCCGCGCCGTCGCATCAGCCCCTCGATGATCCGGATGAGGTCGCCCCGCACCGTGCAGCACAGGCAGCCGTTGTTCATCTCGAAGACCTCCTCGTCGGCCGAGACGACGAGGTCGTTGTCGATGCCGATCTCGCCGAACTCGTTGACGATGACGGCGAACCGGTAGCCGTGCGGCTCCGACAGGATGCGGTTGAGGAGGGTGGTCTTGCCCGCACCGAGATAGCCGGTGAGGACCGTGACGGGGATTTTGTCGGTCATGGGGAGCTCCGTTCCGCCCCTATATAGGGGACGCCTCGGCGGCGAGCCAAGCCCCCGGACAGGCGGGGCGCAGCGTCGGTCTCGCCCCCGGCACCCGCGCGAACGCGCCGCTTCCGGCCGCCGCGCCGGCCCTCTATGCTCGGCTTGTCATAACAACCGGCCGGGAAACCCGGCCTCGACCCGCGAGGAAGCATGCCCGACTCCCGCCTCTCGGAGGAGCAGCGCCTGATGCGCGCCTCCTGCCGCGCCTTCGTCGACGACGTCGTCCTCCCGTTCATCCGCCGCGAATGGCAGCGCGAATGGGACATGCGGCCGGACAGCCGACTGCCGCCCGAGATTCTCGAAGGTGCCGAGCGGGTCGGCATCCGCACGCTCGGCGTGCCGGAGGCGTTCGGCGGCATCGAGCTCGACCCGGCGACCGAGGTCGGCACCTTCGCGCTGATCGCCGAGGAGATCGCGCGCGGCGATTCGGGGCTGGCCGACAAGCTGGTGCAGAACTGGAAGGTCGCCGTGCTGCTGCGCCATGTGGCGCCCGAGCACCTGCAGAAGAAATGGTTCGGCCGTCTGCTGGAGGACCCGCAGTTCCTGCTCGCCCACTGCCTCACCGAGCCGCGCGGCGCCTCCGACCGCTGGCTGCCCTACAACGTCCCCGAGGCCGCCATGCAGACCAGAGCCGTGCGAAAAAGCGGCGGGTGGGTGATCAACGGCCGCAAGCAGTTCATCTCGAACGGCTACGATGCGGGGCTGTACGTCGTCTACGCCAACACCAACCCGGCGGTCGGCATGCTCCAGGGCACGTCGAGCTTCCTGGTGCCGCGCGAGACGCCGGGGCTCACGGTCGCCCGCTGCAACGAGACCATGGGCTGCCGCTTCATGAACAACGGCGAGCTGGTGTTCGAGGACATGTTCGTGCCCGACGACCATCTGCTCGTCGAGAACGACTCGCTCGGTCGCGCCGGCATCTATTTCAGGCCCGGCAAGATCATCCAGGCGGCCAAGAATCTCGGCGTCGGCATGCGGGCCTTCGAGGTGACGGCCGACTACGTGCAGAATTACGTGCAGGGCGGCCGCATTCTCATCAAGCACCAGGCGGTGGCGCTGCGGCTCGCCGACATGGCGACGCGGCTCGAGGCGGTGCGGGCGCTGCTCGACCGCGCGGCGCGCGCCGTCGACGAGAAGGATCCGGACGCCGACGCGCTGTGCAACATGGCGAAGGTCTACGCCTCGGAGGAGATCTTCAAGGTCGCCCAGCACGCGCTCGAGCTGCACGGCGGCAACGGGGTGATGCTCGACTTCGGCGTCGAGAAACTGTTCCGCGACGCCTCGATCTTTCTGCATATGGACGCTACGGTGGACATCTCGAAGCTGAAGATCGTCAAGGCGCTGTTCCCCCATACGGCCGGGCGTTACGCCGGCCCGGAAAGCTGAGTGTCGCGATGAGCCAGAACCGCACCCGCGTCGTCACGGTCGGCGAGGTCATGATCGAGCTGGCGCGCGGTGCGGACGGGCGCTTCGCGCTCTCCTGCGGCGGTGACGTGTTCTCGACTGCCATCTATCTGGCGCGCGCCGGCGTGCCGGTGGCGCATGCGACGGCGCTCGGCGACGACGTCTATTCCGACCAGATCATGGCGCTCGCCGCCGCCGAGGGCGTCGGCGGCGACCTGGTTCTGCGCGTTCCGGGCCGGCTGCCCGGCCTCTATCTGGCCGACACGGGGCGCGACGGCACGCCGGTGTTCAGCGCCTGGCGCGACGGCGCGCCGGCCGGCCGCCTGTTCGAGCTGCCGGACTGGGGCCGGGTCGCCGAAGGGCTCCTCGGCGCCCGCGTCGTCTATTTCTCCGGGATCACGCTGTCGACCTACACCAACGAAGGCATCGGCCGCTTCCTCGCGGTGGTCGAGCTGGCCCGCCAGCAGGGCGCCAAGGTGGCGTTCGACGGCAATTTCCGGCCGCGCGGCTGGACCGGCGACGCGGGGCGCACCCGCGCCGTCTACATGGAGGCGCTCAAGCGTGTCGACATCGCCCTGCCGACCTTCGCGGACGAAGCGCTGCTGTGGGGTGATCCGAGCCCCGAGGCGACGATCGAGCGGATGCAGGCCTTCGGCATCAAGGAGATCGTGGTGAAGAACGGCGCCAAGGGCGCGCTCGTCGCGGCGGCGAGCCCGGCGGCGGCGCAGGCCTCCGGCTCGCAGGCCGAGCAGCACCACGCGCAGCAGTTCCACTCGCACGTGCCGGTGCCCGAGGTGGTGGTGCCGGTCGACACCACGGCGGCCGGCGACGGCTTCAACGCCGGCTATCTGGCGGCCCGCCTCGCCGGCCAGCCGCCGGCCGAGGCGGCCGGCGAGGCCCACCGCCTCGCCGCGAAGGTGATCCGCCACCGCGGCGCCATCATGCCGCGCACCGAGGGCGCGGTGCATTGAGGTTCTGACGGAGACGCCTGCGGACGAGGCTCACCCCCCTCCTTGTCCCTCCCCCACAAGGGGGGAGGGAACGCTGGAGGCGAGGCGCCGTGGTTTGAAGAGGCCTCTGTCCGAACGTCTGAAGGACTTGGCGCCATTGTGTCGAATGGCCGGAGCCCCAACCGGCTCCCTCCCCCTTGTGGGGGAGGGATGGGGAGGGGGGTGGCCGCACGGCACAGCGGCCGCGGTGCCGTCCCTACGCCGCCTTGCGGTCGGCCAGGAACGTGCCCATTCGCTCCAGCGCGCGAAGGATGTTCTCGGTGGAGTTGGCGTAGGAGAGGCGGATGTAGCCCTCGCCGAGCACGCCGAAGTCGGGGCCGCCGATGACCGCGACGCCGGCGTCGTCGAGCAGCGCCGCGGCGAGCGGCTTCGCCTTCCAGCCCGTCGCCTTGATGTTGGGGAACGCGTAGAAGGCGCCCTTCGGAGTCGCGCAGCTGACGCCCGGCAGCCGGTTGAGGCCTTCCACCACCACCTTCCTCCGGCGGTCGAACTCGGCGACCATCGCCTCGGCCGCGTCCTGCGGGCCGGTGAGCGCCGCGAGCCCGGCATATTGCGCCGCCGCGTTGACGCAGGAGTGCAGGTTGACGGCGAGCTTGCGCGCGTTGTCGTAGAGCTTGCCCGGCCAGATCGCATAGCCGAGTCGCCAGCCCGTCATGGCGTAGGTCTTCGACCAGCCGTTGAGCAGGATCAGGCGGTCGCGGATCTCCGGATACGACAGCAGGCAGACGTGCTTCTCGCCGTCGTAGACCATGTGGTCGTAGATCTCGTCCGACATCACGGCGACCTTCGGCCACTTGGCGAGGCCGGCGACCAGCTTGTCGATCTCGGCCTTGGGCGTGACGCCGCCGGTCGGGTTGGCGGGCGAGTTGAGAATCAAGAGCCGCGTGCGTGGCGTGATCAGCGACAGCGTCTCCTCGGCCGAGAAGCCGAAGCCGTTCTCTTCGCGAATCGGCACCGGGATCGGCCGCGCGCCCGTGAACTCGATCATCGAACGATAGATCGGGAAGCCCGGATCCGGATACAGGATGTCGATGCCGGGCTCGCCGAACATCAGGATCGACATGAACATGGTGGGCTTGCCGCCCGGCATGATCATCACCTCGGCGGGCGACACCGAGACGCCGTAGCGGGCGTTCAGATCCGCCGCCACCGCCTCGCGCAGTGGCAGGATGCCGACCGCCGGCGTGTAGCCGTGGGCACCGTCGCGCAGCGCCTTCACGGCCGCCTCGACGATGTGGTCCGGCGTGCGGAAGTCCGGCTGGCCGATGCCGAGATTGACGATATCGCGGCCTTTCGACGCGAGCTCGGTGGCGCGGGCCAGCACCGCGAAGGCGTTCTCCTCGCCGATACGATCGAAGCTCGCCACGGTCTCGAGCATCCTGGTCTCCTGTGATTTGTTATGGGTGTTGCTTGTCTTGGGCGTTGATGTCTTGGACGTTGATGTCTTGGGCGGTGTATTGCGCGTGTCGTCTCGGGCGGGTCGTCTCGGGACTCGGTTGTGGTCCGACGTCGGTCGTGGAACTTCGGCGGTGGACCGGGTAGTCTTCGGGGACGCGAGCGGCGCGGTACGGGGCGGGACTCGAACGGAACGCGATGGAACTCGGGCGCCGCGCACCGGACACCTAACTCCGGCCGTTCCCTTTCGGCCATCGGGGCTCTAACTTAAGGACATGGACGTATTTCTCGAAATCGCCGTTCTGCTCGTGCTGTTCGGGCTGAACGGCTTCTTCGCCATGGCGGAGCTCGCCGTGGTGTCGTCGCGGCGGATTCGCCTGCAGCAGATGGCCGACGAGGGGCGCCCCGGCGCCGCGCAGGCGCTGGCGCTGGCCGACGATCCGGGCCGCCTCCTCTCCGCCGTGCAGGTCGGCATCACGCTGATCGGGATTCTGTCCGGCGCCTTCGGCGGTGCCACGCTCGGCCAGCGGCTCGGTCCGGTGCTCGACGAGCTTCCCTTTGTCGCACCCTACGGCAACCAGCTCGCCGTCGTGCTGGTCGTCGTCGCCATCACGTCGCTCTCGGTCGTGCTCGGCGAGCTGGTGCCCAAGCAGGTCGCGCTCTCGGCCCCCGAGCTCATCGCATCGCGGATGGCGCGCCCGCTGGTGATTCTGTCGAGCGTGTTCCGCCCGTTCGTGTGGATCCTCGAACGCTCCTCGGCCGGTCTCCTGCGCCTGCTCGGCGTGCCGGCGCGGGGTGGCGCGTCGGTGACCGAGGAGGAGGTGCGATTCGCCATCGCCGAGGGCACCGAGGCGGGCGTGATCGACATCGTCGAGCAGCAGATGATCCACGGCGTGCTGGCGCTCGCCGACCGACCGGTCGCCGCCGAGATGACGCCGCGCCCCGACGTCTACTGGATCGATCTCGACGATCCGCCCGACGTGGTGGCGCGCGAGGTCGCCGAATGCCCCTACTCCCGCCTCGTCGTCGCCCGCGCCGGCGATCTCGGCAGGCCGCTCGGCGTCGTGCAGAAGAAGGACCTGGTCGACGATCTGATCGCCGGCAAGGGCCTGCAGGTCGAGGCGCATCTGCGCGAGCCCGTCTACGTGCCCGAGAACGTGAGCGTGCTGCGCATGCTGGAGATGTTCCGCAAGGTGCCGGTCCACGTCGCCTTCGTGGTCGACGAGTACGGCGACTTCCTCGGGCTCGTGACGCTGCACGACATCCTCTCGGCGATCGCCGGCGACCTGCCGGAGGAGCACGAGGCACTGGCCGAGGAGATCACGGCGCGGCCCGACGGCAGCTTCCTGGTGGACGGCCGGGTGCCGATCGACGAGCTCGCCTCGAAGTTCGGGCTGCCGGAGCCGGAGGGCGAGTACCACACCGCCGCCGGCCTGGCGCTCGAGCGCCTCGCCCGCATCCCCGCCGAGGGCGACACCTTCGCGGTCGGCGACTGGCGCGTCGAGGTGATCGACATGGACGGCCGCCGCGTCGACAAGCTCCTGTTCACGCCGCCCGCGGCGGGGTGAGGCGACGCTCGGCTCCGACTGCATGTCCCGGACAAGGCGCGTCAGGCCGCAGGCCTGATGCGCCGCAGAGCCGGGACCCAGGGCCACGCGACGATCCGCACGACAATCACATCACCTGATCGCGCTGGGTCCCGGCTCGCGGTGCGCTGCACCGCGTCCGGGACACGAGGCTCCGGAAGCCGGAATGTTGCGGCAGGCTCTGCCTCACCCCTCCATCTTCTGCATGGCAGCGATGCACGCGTCGAGGAAGGCGGCGGAGGCGGGCGGCAGGGTGCGGCCCTTCTTCTTCACCAGCGCCACCGGGCGCACGAAGGCCGGATCGTCGATCGCCTTGGAGCGCAGCGTCTGCTCGACCCGCACCTCGCGGGCCGAGCGCGGCAGCACCGTGACGCCGAGCCCGGCCCGCACCATGGCGACGGCCGACATCATGTAGGTGACCTCGCAGGCGAGCGTCGGCGTGCGGCCGATGCCGAGCAGCGCGGCGTCGATCACGTCGCGCAGGCTGGTGCCGGGATTGGTCAGGATCAGCGGCAGATCGACGAGATCCTGAACGCCGATGCGGCGTTTCCGCCCGATCGGATGGTCGGCTGGATAGACGAGGCAGAGCTGGTCGGTGGTGTGATGCAGCACGTCGAGCTCGGCGTCGGCGACGGCGCCGCCGGTGAGGCCGAGATCGACCTCCTCGCTGCGCACCATGGCCACGACATGCGCCGCGATGGCGTCGCGGACCAGCACGCCGAGCGCCGGATTGTCGCGCCGGCAGGCGAGGATCACCTGCGGCAGCAGCGACGCCGCGAAGCTCGGCAGCGCGGCGATGCGCACCGTGCCGCGGCGGCCGGCGCCGATCTCGCGGATGTCGAGGAGCGCCCCGTCCAGATCCGTCACGGTGCGTTGCAGCACCGGCATCAGCTCCAGCCCGACCCGCGTGATCTCGACCGCGCGGTTCGATCGGTCGAGCAGCCGAACGCCCAGCGCGGCCTCGAGATTCCTGATCTGCACCGTGAGGGCCGGCTGCGACAGATGCAAGAGCGCCGCGGCCTTGGTGAAGCTGCGGGTCTGCACGATCGCCAGGAAGGCCCGGATCTGACGCAGGGTGATGTCCATAATCGGCTCCTATCGTAGCAATAAACTAATTTCAATTGCGTTATCACAAGGTCGGCGTAGTCCTGGAGCCGCCCCCGAAGAAGCGACGTCGGCACGGCCGCGTGCCAGCCGCCCCGGCCGGGGCTGGCTTCCGGTCCTGCTCTGCGAATTTTTCTGAATCGGCGATCGCACCGCGCCCGTTTCCCGGGCGGCGGACAGCCGGTCGCATCTCGTCATCCGGATCGCGTGCGCGGTCGCTCGCCTCGCCCGCGGTCCCCCGGACCCCAAGGGTGAAACCATGCTCGCCTTGATCGGGCTTCTCGTCATCGTCGTCGTGCTCGCCGGGATCCTCACCAAGAGGCTCTCGCCCATGGCGGCCCTGATCATCGTGCCGATGGCCGGCGCGCTGATCGCCGGCTTCTCGGTCGCCGACACCGGCAAGTTCGCCGTCAACGGCGTCAAGAACATCGCCCCCGTCGTCGGCATGTTCGTGTTCGCGATCCTGTTCTTCGGCATCGTCAAGGATGCCGGCACGCTCGATCCGATCATCAACGGCATTCTCCGCGTCGTCGGCGTGAAGCCGTCCCGCATCGTGCTCGGCGCCGCCGTGCTCGCCGCGATCGTCCATCTCGACGGCTCCGGCGCCGTGACGTTCCTGGTCACGATCCCGGCGATGCTGCCGCTGTTCGATCGCCTCAAGATGGACAAGCGCATCCTCGCCTGCGTGGTCGCCATGGCGGCCGGCACGGCCAACATGCTGCCGTGGGGCGGCCCGACGCTGCGCGCCGCGACCGCGCTGCAGGTGCCGATCGGCGAATTGTTCATGCCGGTGCTGCCGGTGCAGATCGTCGGCCTGCTGTTCGTCTTCGCCCTCGCCTTCTTCTTCGGCCTGCGCGAGGAGAAGCGCCTGACCGCGGCCGGCGTGCTCGGCGGCGACGTGTCGGTC
Source organism: Rhodoplanes sp. SY1 (assembly GCF_046000175.1). Lineage (NCBI taxonomy): Bacteria > Pseudomonadati > Pseudomonadota > Alphaproteobacteria > Hyphomicrobiales > Nitrobacteraceae > Rhodoplanes > Rhodoplanes sp. SY1. Next base: position 97,139 of record NZ_JBEOMB010000100.1, on the reverse strand, counting down.
TCCTACACCCGCCCGCAGCTCTCCGAGGCCGAGCAGAAGCTCGTCCGGCCGAAGCTGTTCCTGATCAACGTCGCGCTGGTGCTCGCCGTTCTGGCCGCGATGATCACCGAGGTCGGCGCGCCGGTCGTCTGCTTCATGATCGGCACCGTGGTCGCGCTGCTGATCAACTATCCGGCCGTCAAGGACCAGCGCGAGCGCGTCGACGCCCACGCCAAGGCCGCCCTGATGATGGCCTCGATCCTGCTCGCCGCGGGCGTGTTCACGGGCATCATGAAGGACACCAAGATGCTGACCGAGATGGCGAAGTTCGCCGCCGGTCACGTCCCGACCGATTTCGCCCAGCACATGCCCGTGGTGCTCGGCCTGATCTCCATGCCGCTCAGCATGCTGTTCGATCCGGACTCCTTCTACTTCGGCGTCCTGCCCGTGCTGGCCGAGGCCGGCAAGGTGCTCGGCGTCGCGCCCGTGCAGATGGGCCAGGCGGCCATCATGGGCCAGATGACGGTCGGCTTCCCGATCAGCCCGCTCACGCCCGCCACCTTCCTGCTGGTCGGCCTGTGCGGCATCGAACTCGGCGAGCATCAGAAGTTCAGCTTCCTGCCGCTGTGGGCCGTGTCGATCGTGATGACCATCACGGCCGTCGTGCTCGGCATCCTGCCGCTGTGAGCCCGCCCCGCATTCACCGAGGAACCCTGTCATGAGAACCATCAGGATCGGTTCCGGCGCCGGCTATTCCGGCGACCGCATCGAGCCCGCCGTCGAGCTCGCCGAGAAGGGCGACATCGACTACCTGGTATTCGAGTGCCTGGCCGAGCGCACCATCGCGCTCGCCCAGCAGGCCAAGATGAAGAACCCCGCGGCGGGCTACGACCCGCTGCTCGACGCCCGCATGAAGGCCGTGCTCGCGATCTGCAAGCAGAAGGGCATCAAGATCGTCACCAACATGGGCGCCGCCAATCCGGAGGCCGGCGCGCAGAAGACGATCGAGATCGCCCGCGCGCTCGGCCTCAAGGGCCTCAACGTCGCGGCCGTCTCCGGCGACGACGTGCTCGATCAGATCCGCGAGACGCCGCGCAAGCTCGAGGAGACCGGCGGTTCGACCACGGATCTCGGCAACCGCATCGTCTCGGCCAACGCCTATGTCGGCGTGACCTCGATCGTCGAGGCGTTGGCGCTCGGCGCCGACGTCGTGATCACGGGCCGGGCGGCCGACCCGGCGCTGTTCATGGCGCCGCTGGTGCGCGAGTTCGGCTGGGCCATGGACGACTGGGACAGGCTCGGAAAGGGCACGGTCGTCGGCCATCTGCTCGAATGCGCCGGCCAGGTGACGGGCGGCTACTTCGCCGATCCCGGCGTCAAGGACGTCGACGGCCTCGGCCGGCTTGGCTTCCCGATCGGCGAGGTCGCCGAGGACGGCACCCTCGTCGTCACCAAGGTGGCGAGCGCCGGCGGCAAGGTGACGCCGCAGACCGTGAAGGAGCAGCTCCTCTACGAGCTGCACGATCCGAAGAACTACTTCCAGCCGGACGTGATCGCCGACTTCTCGCCGGTCGCGGTCGAGGAGATCGGGCCCGACCGGGTGCGTGTCACGGGCGGCACCGGTCGGCCCAGGACCGACACGCTCAAGGTCTCGGTCGGCTACATCGACAGCTACATCGGCGAAGGCCAGATGTCCTATGCGGGTCCGGGCGCCGTGGCGCGCGGACAGCTCGCCCTCGACATCGTGCGCGAGCGGCTGGCGCTCATGAACGTGAAGACCAGCGAGCTGCGCTTCGACCTGATCGGTGTCGATTCGCTGCACGGCCCGACCCGCAGCGCCGGCCATGACCCCTACGAGGTGCGCGCCCGCGTCACCGGCCGCACCGAGACGCTCGCCGAGGCCGTGAAGATCGGCAACGAGGTCGAGACGCTCTACACCAACGGCCCCGCCGGCGGCGGCGGAGCCTTCAAGGTGGCCCGCGAGGTCGTGGCGGTGCAGTCGGTGCTGCTGCCGCGGACCCTCGTCGGGTCGTCGGTCCGGATCCTGGAGGCGTGATCATGAAGCTGCGCGACCTCGCCCATTCCCGCACCGGGGACAAGGGCAACACATCGAACATCTCGGTCATCGCCTTCGATGCGAAAGACTGGGAGCGGCTATGCCGCCACGTCACGGTGGAGCGCGTTAAGGCGCATTTCGCCGATATCGTGAAAGGCGCCGTGGTGCGCTACGAGCTTCCGCGTATCGCGGCGTTGAACTTCGTGATGTACGAGGCGCTCGGCGGCGGGGTGACCCGCACGCTCGCGCTCGACGCCCACGGCAAGTCGCTGTCGTCGGCGCTGCTCGACCTCGAGATCCCGGACGAGGAGTAGGCGGCCTGACGGCCGCGCGCTTTCGAAGGGGTGCATGTCCGCGGCGGACGATCCCTGCCCGCCGCGTGACGGCCCGAGGACCGCGACCGGCACGACCGGCCTCCAGTGCGACGTCCGCCCACGCCCGGGCGGGCGTGGAGCCGGGTCGACGTGCGAGGACCGGTCGCGGTCCGCGACGGGCCACGACGGACGTGAGAGCATCGTTGCGCGCCACCCGGCGCGCCCACGCCGCCCGGCGCGCTCCTGCGGGAGCCGAGCGTCCCGACGCGCGTCGGATCGATCTCCACATCCGGGTTTGCGGCGGGGCGGCCCTTGGGGCAAGTTGCCGGCAGGGAGGCCACCCCCATGCCGACACTCGACCGCCGCTCGTTCCTGGGCGCCTGCGCCGGCGCAGCCGCGCTCGCCGGGCCCGCTCGCGCATGGGCACAGGGCTCCGGCGACATCGACATCGTGGTGATCGGCGCCGGCGCGGCCGGGATCTCGGCCGCGCGGCGGATCGCCGCGGCGGGGCGCCGTGTCGTGATCGTCGAGGCGAGCGATCGGATCGGTGGGCGCTGCAGCACCGACACCAAGATCTTCGGCGTGCCCATCGATCGCGGCGCCCACTGGCTCTGGGGCGCCGACTTCAACCCGGTGACCAAGCTGACGGCCGGAACCGGCCTCGACGTCTATGCGGCGCCGCCCGGCCAGCGGCTGCGCATTGGCCGCCGCTACGGCCGCGAGAGCGAGCTGGAGGATTTCCTGGCCGTCCTGGTGCGCACCAATCGCGCCATCGTCGAGGCGGCGCGCGGGAAAGCCGACGTCTCCTGTCTGCAGGCGCTGCCCAAGGACCTGCTGGACTGGCGCAGCACGGTCGATTTCGTGCTCGGCCCGCTGCCCTACGGCAAGGAGCTGCGCGAGCTCTCCGCCGTCGACGTGTCGAAGGCGATGGAGCGCGACACCCCCGCCTTCTGCCGGCAGGGCGCCGGTGCGCTGCTCGCCCGCCTCGCCGACGGCCTGACGGTGCGGTTGTCGACGCCGGCGACCCGGATCAACACCTGGGTGCGCGGCAAGGTCGAGGTCGAGACGCCGCGCGGCACCCTGGTCGCCCGCGCCGCGATCGTCACGGCCTCCACCAACGTGATGGCGGCCGGCAAGATCCGCTTCGACCCCGACCTGCCGAAGCGCCATGTCGACGCCTTCTCGCGTCTCGCGCTCGGCAGCCAGGACAACGTGTTCCTGGAGCTCGAGGGCGCGCCGCTCGGGCCGCAGCGCGACGACCTGATCTTCGAGAAGGCCGACAGCGCCGAGACAGCGGTCATGCTCGCCAACGTGTCGGGCACATCGCTGTGTATGGTGCAACTCGCCGGCAAGCTCGGCCGCGACCTGTCGGGCAAGGGCGAGGCCGCCATGGTCGACTGGTCGAAGGAGTGGCTCGCCAAGCTCTACGGTGCCGACATCAAGAAGGCGGTGCGCCGCACCCACGCGACCCGCTGGGCCCAGGACCTGTGGGTGCTCGGCGCCGCCTCGGCGGCGAGCGTCGGCGGCGCCGGCTCGCGCACCGCGCTCACCGAGCCGGTGCGCGACCGCGTGTGGTTCGCCGGCGAGGCCGTGCACGAGACCCAGTGGGGCACGGTCAACGGCGCCTGGCTGTCGGGCGAGCGGGCCGCCGAGGCGGCGATGCGGAAGTTCGGCTGGATCACCACGCCGCGCCCCGCGTCGGAGCCGCGGGAGGCGCCAAAGCGGCCGCGCCGTCAGCCCACCGCGCAGCCATCCCGTCCGGCCTCGCCGCCCGGCCTGAGCTGGCCGTTCTGAACGGGGCCGGGCTAGTAACATATGGTATAGCACCCGACTACCGGCGGTGTTAACAAAGCGTCAGTCTCCCCAAAGGTAGTATCTCCGAAAGGCCCGCTGAAGGCGGCTGTTCAGGGGGTGGGGGCGACGCAGATGCAAAGTGGGACTTCGGACTCGGCTCGCGGCCGGCCCGACGCCGGGGCGGCGATCGGCCATATCGTCTCGGTGCGGGGATCGCAGGCGACCGTGGGCCTGCACGAGCACGACAGCGCCGCGATGCGCGCCACCGTGGGCCGCTTCCTGATGATCGCGAGCGGCCCGGCCGTGCTGATCGGCGTCGTCACCGACGTGTCGCGGCTGACCCGCACCTATGTGCACGATCACGACGTGGTGGCGACCGCGCAGCTCGACCTGATGGGCGAGATCGCGCCCGACCCGCAGGGACGCCACTGCTTCCGCCGCGGCATCGACCGCTATCCCACCATCGGCGACGCGGTGTCGGCGATCGATCACGAGACGCTGCGGATCGTCTACGACCTCGACGCCGGCGTCACGATCGACATCGGCCACCTGCAGCAGGACCCGTCGATCCGCGCCTCGATCGACGTCGACGACATGCTGAGCAAGCACTTCGCCGTGCTCGGCTCGACCGGGGTCGGCAAATCGAGCGGCGTCGCGCTGATCCTGCAGGAGACGCTGGCGCGGCGGCCGGATCTGCGCGTCTTCCTGCTCGACGTCCACAACGAGTACGCCCGCTGCTTCCCGGATCACGCCCAGGTCCTCAATCCGCGGAACCTGAAGCTGCCGTTCTGGCTGTTCAACTTCGAGGAGATCGTCGACGTCTTCTTCGGCGCCCGTCCGGGCATCGACGAGGAGACCGAGATCCTCTCGGAGGTGATCCCGATCGCCAAGGTGAGCTACCTGCAGTACCGCGCCGGCGGCGGCGGCGACCGCCCGACCTTGAAGCGGCTCGATCCGCGCAGCGCCGGCTTCACGGCGGACACGCCGGTGCCGTATCGGCTCGCCGATCTGATCGCGCTGATCGACGAGCGCATGGGCAAGCTGGAGAACCGCAACTCGCGCATCGTCTATCACAAGCTGATCCAGCGCATCGAATCGGTCGCCAACGACCCGCGCTACGCCTTCATGTTCGAGAACGCCAATGTCGGCGGCGACACCATGGCGGACGTGATCTCGATGCTGTTCCGGCTGCCGCCGAACGGCCGGCCGATGACCATCATGCAGCTCGCCGGCTTCCCGGCCGAGGTGGTCGATTCGCTCGTCTCGGTGCTGTGCCGGATGGCGTTCGACTTCGGCCTGTGGAGCGACGGCGCCGTGCCGCTGCTGTTCGTCTGCGAGGAGGCGCACCGCTACGCCTCGGCCGACCGCTCGATCGGCTTCGGGCCGACCCGCAAGGCGGTGTCGCGCATCGCCAAGGAGGGCCGCAAGTACGGCGTGTTCCTCGCGCTGGTCACCCAGCGGCCGGCCGAGCTCGACCCGACCATCATCTCGCAGTGCTCGACCCTGTTCGCGATGCGCATGGCGAACGACCGCGACCAGGCGCTGCTGCGCTCGGCCGTCTCCGACGCCGCCGCCAACCTGCTCGGCTTCGTGCCGTCGCTCGGCACCCGCGAGGTGCTGGCCTTCGGCGAAGGCGTGGCGCTGCCGACCCGGCTGCGCTTCCGCGAGGTGCCGGCGCATCTGCTGCCGAAGAGCGAGGCGATCGGCAGCGTCCGGGTCGATCCCGCCGGCCGCTACGACCAGGCTTTCGTCGCCTCGGTGCTGGAGCGCTGGCGCGGCGCGACGCTGGCGAACTCCAGCGTGCGGCTCGACGAGCCGGGCGGCGCCGAGGACATGTCGTCGCTCGGCGCCGGCCACGGCCTCGATCCCGACCGCTTCAAGATCCTGAAGAAACCGCTGACGCCCGGTCCGGCGCCGGCCCCGGCCGCGAGCGTCCCGCCGCCGCGCCCGCCATTCGGCACCGGTGGCTGGCCGCGGTGACGAGGCCGCGCCGACCGCGACTTGGCCCTACGCACCCTTCGGGTCGCGCCAGAACAGCGCCACCACGGTCGCCATCGCGGTGATCACGGCGAGCACCATGGCGACCGTCGCGGGCCAGCCGCCATACGCCCAGGCCAGGCCGGGCAGCGAGGCGCCGGCGCTGCCGCCGACATAGAACACCGTCATGTAGAGCCCGACCGCCGAGGAGCGCCCCTCCTTGGCCGTCGCCGTGACGGCGCCGGTCGACACGCCCTGGCACATCATCCCGCAGGTGGCGCAGGTGGTCAGCCCGATCAGGATGCTCCACACGGAAGGCGTCAGCAGCAGGAGCGCGCCGATCCCCCACAGGATCAGCAGCCCGAGCACGAAGCGCCGGCGGCCGAACCGCGCCACCGCGCGGCCGATCGACGGCACGGTCGCCGAGCCGACCAGATAGGTGAGGAAGATCAGCCCGAGCATCGACGGCGAGAAGCCGTAGGGCGGGCCGGCGAGGTGGAAGTTCACGTAGGTGAACACGGCGATGAAGTTGAACAGCACGCCGAAGCCGACCGCGTAGAGCGGGATCAGGCGCGGATCGACGAGGTGGCGCATCATCTGGCGCAGCGACGCCTTCAGGCCTTCGGAGCGCACGAAGTGGCGCTCCTTGTCGAGCGCCAGGCCGAAGCCGACCGCGCACAGGAGGCTCAGCAGCGCCAGCGAGCCGATCGCCGGCCGCCAGCCGACCAGATCGGTGAGCACGCCCGGGATCAGCCGACCCGAGAAGCCGCCGAGGCTCGACCCCATCATGTAGATGCCGGCGACGCCCGGCACCTCGGCGGGCGGGAACTCGTCGCCCACATAGGCGAGCGCCGTGGCGAAGACCGGCGGCAGCGCGAGCCCCTGCACGAAGCGCCAGACCACGATCTCCTGCACGCTGCCCGACAGCGCCACCATCAGGGTCGGCAGCGCCACCAGCACCATCGCGACGACGATGACGCGCTTGCGCCCGAGCATGTCGGTGACGACGCCGGTGAACGGCGCGGTCAGCGCGATCGAGATCGTGCCGGCCGTCATCACGGCGCTGATCTCGGCCGCCGTGACCCGGAAGTCGTGGGCGAGCGCGGGCAGCAGGGCCTGGGGCGCGTAGAGGTTGAGGAAGGAGCAGAAGCCCGCGAGGGCGATGCCGACGCGGCGGGTGTCGAGGGTCATTTCCACTGTCGTCTCGTGACGGGGACGACGACTATAGCAAAGCCGGCCGACCGTGGTGTGTCACGGCGCCGAACCGCCCAGCGCGGCGCGCAGGGCCGCCATGGTGTCGGCCGGTGTTCCCGAGGCGTCGATCCGGGCCCAGCCATCCAGCCGGCCGAGCTCGTAGGTCTCCTGGTGCCGCGCGACCGCCGCGTCGGCGTCGGAGGCATCGCGGGCGCGGCCGTTCACCCGGGCTTCGCGCGTGGCGAGATCGGCCTCGAGGAACGCGCCGAAGAACCCGACTCTTGCCGTCGCCGCGACCGCCGCGATCGCATCCCGCTCCCCCTCGCGCGCGAAGACGGCGTCGGCGACGACGCTGTGGCCGGCGGCGAGCACACGCGCCGCCTCGGCCACGAGCGTCGCATAGACCCGCGCCGTCGCCTCCGGCGTGTACGCCTCCGCCGGGAGCGGGGTGTGCTCGTCGACCCCGGCGAGCGCCTTGCGCAGCACGTCCGTGCGCAGCACCACGGCGCCGGGCACTGGCAGGAGGTCGCGGGCGATCCGGCGCGCCGCCTGCGACTTGCCGGTCCCCGAAAGGCCGCCGACTGCGACCAGCACGGGCGGCGGCGGATCGATCAGGCCGCAGGCGAGGCGGAAGTATTTTTGCGCGGCCGCGTCGCGCGCGGCTGCGCGATCCGGCGGGGCCGGCTTCGCCGCCGTCACCTTGGCCCGGATCGCGGCGCGCAGCGACAGGAACAGCGGCAGCGCCGCGAGCGCGTCGAGGTCCGCCGGGCGCCCGGTCTCGGCGAGCCAGCGGTCGAGCACCCGGTTCGCCGCCCAGGGCAGGTCGCGCTCCCAAAAATCCATCAGCAGGAAGGCGAGGTCGTAGAGCACGTCGCCGGACGCGACCGTGTCGTCGAACTCGAGCGCGTCGAACGGCACCGGCCGGCCGTCGATCAGCGCGATGTTGCCGAGATGCAGGTCACCGTGCCCGCGCCGCACCAGCCCGGCGTGTCCGCGTGCCTCCAGCAGCGGCCGCAGCCGGTCGAGCGCCGCGCGCGAGCGCGCCGTCAGCGCCGCCGCGGCCGCGCGATCGAACAGGTCCGGCCGGGGCGCGAAGGCGTCGGCGTTCTGCTCGACATAGGCGCCGAGCGCCGCGATCCAGGGCGCCGCCGCCACGACCGGGGCGCGCGCATGCGCGGCCGCCACGATAGGGCCGAGCGGCTCGACGATCGCCGGCGTGATGGCGCCGGCATCGGCGAGACGGTCGAGCGTGCGGGTCTCGTCGAAGCGGCGCATCTTTACGGCCCATTCGACCGGCGTGCCGGGGCCGTCGAGCGCCAGCCGGCCGTCCGGCTCGCGCGTGATCGCCACCACGCCAGCGTAGAGCTCCGGCGCGAACGGCCGATTGGCGACCAGCTCGGCCGCGCAGGCGGCCCGGCGCTTCTCCAGGGTCGAGAAGTCGAGGAACGGGAACCTGACCGCCCGCTTGATCTTCAGCGCCCGGTCGCCGGCCAGGAAGACCGAGGCCGCATGGGTGTCGATCCGCACCGGCACGATGCCGCCGTGCGTCGCCGGATCGGCCAGGAAGGCCAGGACGTCGACTTGCGGATCGTCGCCTTGCGGGTCTTCGGCAGGTGGATCGTCGTTCACGGTTCTGTATCCGATCCAGATCAAAGGGCGTGCGCTCGGCCCGGTCCAGATTCATAGTACGTCATCCGGCGACGGCACGGTGTCGCCGGCCCTGGAGGATGCCCGGACGTTTCGTCTGGAGTGGTTTGTCACGAGAGGCCCGCCATGACCACGCTGCCGCACAGCTTCAAGCGCATCCGGCTGAACCTCGCCCGCTCGAAGGAGCATCCGCTCGGCTCGGCGCAGCACGGCTACGAGTTCGTCGCGCCGCTCTCGGCCGACGGCCACATCGATGTCGAGGCGTGGCGCAAGGAGCGCGAGCACTGCCGGGTCCGCCGCTTCTGGGGCGACGAGGAGGAGGTCGGCCGGCTGGTCCACAAGCCGGGCGGTCCGGAGCACGCCCGCTGGGTGTTCGACTACGACGACACGGCCGAGGAGGACGACGAGGCCGGCTACCGCTTCGGCGCCCACGCCTTCGTGCCCGGCGAGTACGTCTCGATCCGCGACGAGGACGGCGACATGCACACCTTTCAAGTCGTCACGGTGGAGCCGGCGACGTAGCGGGCGGATTTTTTAGAGCAGCAACGCCTCGTGTCCCGGGCGGAGCGCCTCGCGCGAGCGAGGCGCGTAGACCCGGGACCCAGGGGCCGCAATCTCAGAGCCACTCTCCAGACAAATCCCGCCAGCCCGGGTTGCTCTCTTCGATCAGCGCGAGCTTCCAGGCCCGGTGCCACCGCTTCAGCGTTCGTTCGCGCGCCCGCGCCTCCAGGATCGAGTCGAACGGCTCTGCATGGACTAGAATGTCGATGCCGTATCGTCGCGTGAACCCCGGCACGCGCTTCGCCTTGTGCTCGGCCACCCGGCGCATCAGATCGTTCGTCACGCCGACATAGAGCGTGCCGTTGCGCCGGCTCGCCAGGATGTAGACGAAGAACCGCTGCTCCATCGCAGCGCCTCTTGCCGTGGCCCCTGGGTCCCGGGTCTCCGCACGCCGAAGCGGCGTGCTCCGCCCGGGACACGAGGCATGTTTCCTGGCGGGAGCATACCACCAAACAACGGCGCCGTGTCCCGGGCGGAGCACCTCGCGCAGCGAGGTGCGCAGACCCGGGACCCAGGGGCCGCGCGGCACGGCCGCGATTCATCCATTTCCGACGAGCCATCGTTACGCTCGTTCCAGGAAGCGCCCTCACTTCGGCCTCTGGGTCCCGGGTCTCCGCAGCCCGCTGGCGCGGACTGCTCCGCCCGGGACACGCACCTCACAAGAAGCTCGTCGGGTCGATGTCGATCTCGCGTTTCAGGTCGCCCGTGGTCTTGGGGGCGAGGCCGAGCCAGTCGCGCATCCAGCCGGAGAGGTCGAAGGCGCGCGGCGACTTGATCAGCAGGCGGAAGCGGTGGCGACCGCGCAGGAGCGACACCGGCGCCTCGGCCGGCCCCAGCACCCGCACCCGCTCGTCGCGCGGCGCGATCGCGGCGAGTTTTCGCGCATGGGTCTCGACCGCGGCGCGGTCGGAGCCGGAGACGATCAGGCTGGCGAGCCGGCCGAACGGCGGGTAGTGCAGCCGCTCGCGGATGTCGATCTCGCTCGCATAGAAGGCCTCGCGGTCGCCGGCGATCAGGGCGCGCATCACCGGATGCTCGGGCTGGTGCGTCTGGATCAGGCCATAGCCCTGGCCCTCCTCGCGCCCGGCCCGTCCGGCCACTTGTGACAAGAGCTGAAAGGTCCGCTCCGCAGCGCGCGGATCGCCGTTGGAAAGGCCGAGATCGGCGTCGACGATGCCGACCAGGTTGAGCCGCGGAAAGTGATGCCCCTTGGCGACCAGCTGGGTGCCGATGATGATGTCGACCCGGCCCTCCTGAATCTCGGTCAGCTCCTCGCGCAGCTTCTCCACGCTCGTGAGCAGATCGCTCGACATGATCAGCACGCGCGCCTCGGGGAACAACGTGCCGACCTCCTCCTCCAGACGTTCCACGCCGGGGCCGCAGGCCGCGAAGCTGTCGACGGCCTCGCAGTTGGGGCAGGCCGGCGGATGCGGCGTGGAATAGCCGCAGTGGTGGCAGACGAGCTGGCGCTTGAAGCGATGATCGACCAGCCAGGCGTCGCATTGCGGGCAGGCGAAGCGATACCCGCAGGCCCGGCACAACGTGAGCGGCGCATAGCCGCGGCGGTTGAGGAACAACAGCGCCTGTTGCTTGCGCTCGATCGCGTCCTTCACGGCGCCGGCGAGGCGTGGCGCGATCCAGCGGCCGCGCGGTGGCCCCTCGCGCGACAGGTCGATCGCCTCGACATGCGGCAGCGCCTGGCCGCCGAAGCGCTGCGGCAGCGACAGGCGCCGGTACCGCCCCTTTCGCGCGTTCACCTCCGTCTCGACCGACGGCGTCGCGGAGGCCAGCACGATCGGCAGGGCGCCGATGCGGGCCCGCACCACCGCCATGTCGCGGGCGTGATAACGAACGCCGTCCTCCTGCTTGTAGGCGGGGTCGTGCTCCTCGTCGACGATGATCAGGCCGAGATCGGCGAACGGCAGGAACAGCGCCGAGCGGGCGCCGGCGACGACCTGCACGTCGCCCTCGGCGACGCCCTGCCAGGTGCGGGCGCGCTTTCGCGGCGTGATCTCCGAATGCCACTCGGCCGGCCGAACGCCGAAGCGCGCGGAAAAACGGTCGAGCGACTGCGCGGTGAGCGCGATCTCGGGCATCAGGATCAACACCTGGCGGCCGCCGCGGATCGCCTCGGCGACGCCCTCGAAATACACCTCGGTCTTGCCCGAGCCGGTGACGCCGTCGAGCAGGAAGGTCGCAAACGCTTTCGCTCGCACCGCGTCGCGCAGCGTCGCGGCGGCGGCCGCCTGTTCGGGCGAGAGATCCGGCGGCGCGAAGTCCGCGTCGGGCGGGCGGGCGATCGGCTCCGGCGGCAGCACCACGGTCTCGAGCGTGCCCTCGTCGATCAGCCCGTCGATGACGCCGGGCGACACGCCGGCTTCCTTCGCGGCCTCGCCCTTGCCGCGCACCAGCCCGTCGGCGAGCGCGCGCAGCACGCGGGCGCGCGCCGCCGTCATGCGCGGCGGCGGCGAGCCGGCGAGCCGCACGCCGAGACGCTCGCGTTCCGGGCCGAGCCCGTCCCCCATCCGCAGCGCCATGCGCAAGACCATGCCGCGCGGCGCGAGCGTGTAGTGCGACACCCAGTCGACCAGCTTGCGCATCTCGTCGCGCAGCGGCGGCAGGTCGAGCTTGTCGGCGATCGCCTTGATGCGGTTGTCGAGCCGCGGATCCGGGTTCGGGTTGTCGCCCCACACGACGCCCGTGCAGGCGCGGGTGCCGAGCGGCACCGTCACGAGGTCGCCGGGCGCCACGGCGAGATCGCCGGCCGCGTAGGAGTAGGGCTGGTCGAGCGCGAGCGGCAGCAGCACGTCGACGATGCGTCGGGCCATGCCTGCGGGGTCCCGGGCGTTGACGAAGGGTGAAGGATCGGCCCCGATTATACGGGACGTGTCAAGGCGAACCCTGAGTCGCGGAGGCAGGCATGGTCCGCAAGGCGGCCCCCGGGCCGGAGCAGAAGACTCCTGCGATCGACCTTCCCTTCGCGGCGGCCGAGGTGTCGGCCGCGATGACGCGCTGGCTCGTCCATGTCGGGGCCGAGCGTCGGATGTCGGCGAAGACCGTCGAGGCCTATGCGCGCGACGTGCGGCAGGTGTTGGGCTTCCTGTGCGAGCATCTGGGCAGCCGGATCACCCTGAAGGCGCTCGGCGCCCTGACCACGGCGGACCTGCGGGCCTTCATGGCGTCGCGGCGCGGCGACGGCATCTCCGGCCGGTCGCTGATGCGGACGCTCGCCGGCATGCGCTCCTTCGCCCGCTATCTGGCGCGCGAAGGCCTCGCCGAGATCGGCGCCCTCTCCGCGGTGCGGGCCCCCAAGGTCCCGAAGACATTGCCAAAACCGCTGCCGGTCGGCTCGGCCAAGCGGATCGCCGACGTCGATCTGCGCGCCGGCGAGGACCGCGAGGCGTGGGTCCTGGCCCGCGACGCCGCCGTGCTGGCGCTGCTCTACGGCTCGGGCTTGCGCATCTCCGAGGCGCTCGGCCTGAAGCGGCGCGACGTCCCGGCGCCCGGCGCCGGCGACGTCATCGTGGTCACCGGCAAGGGCAACAAGCGCCGCATGGTGCCGGTGCTGCGCAGTGTCCTGCAGGCGATCGCCGACTACGTGGCGCTGTGTCCCTACGCCCTGCCGGACGGCGGGCCGCTGTTCGTCGGGGCGAAGGGCGGGCCTTTGTCGCCGCGCATCATCCAATTGACCATGGAGCGGCTGCGCGGCGCGCTCGGCCTGCCCGACAGCGCCACGCCGCACGCGCTGCGGCACTCCTTCGCGACGCATCTCCTGATGCGCGGCGGCGACCTTCGCGCCATCCAGGAGCTCCTGGGCCACGCCTCGCTGTCGACCACCCAGATCTACACCGGCATCGACAGCGAGCGGCTGCTGGAGGTCTACCGCGCCGCCCATCCGCGCGGGTAGGGCGAGCCCCGGCCCGGCGGGAGGCCGGGCCTCACGAGGCCAAGGTCACGGCTGCGGGCCGTCGTAGCCCTCGACGATGACGAGATCGCCGATCGAGGCCGCGGTGCGCAGCGCTATCGCGGCCTGATACTCGGGCGAGCGATAGCAGGCGAGCGCCGTCTCGTAGTCGGGAAACTCGATCACCACCTGGCGGCTGCGCGCCGTGCCCTCGGGCGCCTCGAAGCGGCCGGCCCGCACCAGGAACTTGGCGCCGTATTTCGAGAAGGCGGCGGCGTTGGCCGCCACATAGGCCTTGTAGGCCTCGGCGTCCTTCACGTCGACGCGGCCGATCCAATACGCCTTGGGCATCGTTTCACCTGTCCGTCTGTCGAAGTTCTCGCCCCGTTGCTCCGCCGCAGGAGAGACCTCGTGTCCCGGGCGCGGCGCATCGCGCCGCGAACTGGGACCCAGGGCGACCGGACGAGGCGCTTACCCCAGCGGGTCCTTTACATCGACGCCCCTGGGCCCCGGCTCTGCGGCGCCTCGGGCCTCCGGCCCGACGCGCCTTGTCCGGGGCACGCAGCAGAGCAACTCACACCTGCTCGTTCACGGCGGCCTCGATCTCGGCCACGATGGCGTCGGCGGCGGCGCGGGGATTCGGTGCGGCGACGATCGGCCGGCCGACCACGAGATAGTCGGCGCCGGCGAGAATCGCGTCGCGCGGCGTCTTCACCCGCTTCTGGTCGCCGACCTCGGCGCCGCTCGGGCGGATGCCGGGCGTCACCAGCGCCATGCCGTGGCCGATCTTCGGGCGCAGCATCGCGGCCTCCTCGGCCGAGCAGACGAGCCCGTCGATGCCGATATCGTGCGCCTGGGCGGCGCGCTCGGCGACCAGCTCGGGGACCGTGAAGTCGTAGCCGGCGGCGGCGAGATCGGCGTCGTCGTAGGAGGTCAGCACCGTCACGGCGAGGATGCGCAGGTTGGAGTCGCCGCGGCCCTGGACGGCGGCCTTCATGGTCTGCGGATAGGCGTGCACGGTGAGGAAGGTCGCGCCCATGCGGGCGATGCTCTCGACGCCCTTCTCCACCGTGTTGCCGATGTCGTGCAGCTTCAGGTCGACGAAGACGCGCCGTCCCGAGAAGATCAGCTTCTGGGCGAGCGCGAGCCCGCCCGCGAAGGCGAGCTGATAGCCGATCTTGTAGAACGTGACGCCCTCGCCGAGCCGGTCGATCACGGCCTCGGCGGCATCGACGCTCGGCAAGTCGAGGGCGACGATCAGTCGATCGCGCGGATGTTCCACGGCAGTTCCCCCTCCGCTTCAGCGAACTTCGAGGTAGGTTCGGATCCCGGAGCCGTCATGCCCGGCCTTGTGCCGGGCATCCACGACGCGACCGGAGGTCGCGCAAGGACGTGGATGGCCGGGACGAGCCCGGCCATGACGACGAACGAAGTCGGCGCGCAGAAATTGGTCCGCGCAGATGCCGGAGGCAAGACTAAATCGTCTGTTGGAAAGGTCGGAAGCGGAGTGGAAGCACCCCGCTCATCCCCGGCGGTAGACGAACACGCGGGCGGGGGGCAGGTTCAGCCAGATGCGCTCGGACGCCTCGGTGCGCACGCGGGCGAGCGAGCGCGGGATCGGCGACACCACCGAATAGGTGAACTGGATGAACGGTCCGCCGGGCTGCAGCAGCCCGAACGCCTCGTTGAGAAGGCGCAGCCGGGCGCGCAGCGGCTTGGTCATCAGCGGCAGCCCGGAGACGACGGCCGACACCTCGCCGCGCAGAAAATCGCCGAACAGGCCGCGCAGCCGGTAGGCGTCGCCCTGGATGACGGTCGCGGCCGGATAGCGGGCGCGCAGCAGGCGGCAGAAGTTGGAGTTGAACTCGACCAGCACGAGGCGGGATTCGTCGACCCCGTGCTCGACCAGCGCCTCGGTGATGGCGCCGGTGCCGGGGCCGAGCTCGACGACCTTGCCGGTGCCGTGCGGGTCGACATAGCTCGCCATGGCGCGCGCCAGCGGCTTGCTCGACGGCATCACGGCGCCGATCGCCAGCGGCCTCTCGATCCACGACCGGAGAAACCTCACATCGTCGTCGATGCGAAGGCCCTTCCTGGCAGTGCCCACAGCAGTCTGAAGCGGCGGCATCTCGTACAACGTGGCTGCGACGCGGCAATGTGCACGGTCACGGAACTGTCACGGGTAACGGCCTAGCGCCTCCGGGTCAACCCCGTTCGCGGGCCGCGGTGCCATAACGGCGCGGCCCACCGGCGCCCCCGGAGAACGGCGGCGTCACGCCTTGTTGCCGAAGAACTCCTTGACCTTGCCGAAGAAGCCCGACGATTCCGGATGCGTCGCCGTGGACGACAGCTTCTCGAACTCGGCGAGCAGCTCGCGCTGGCGCTTGGTGAGGTTCTGCGGGGTCTCGACCACCACCTGGACGTACATGTCGCCCAACTGCTTCGAGCGCAGCACCGGCATGCCCTTGCTGGACAGGCGGAAGCGCCGGCCCGACTGGGTGCCGTCCGGGACCTTCACCCGGGTCTTGCCGCCGTCGATGGTCGGCACCTCGAACTCGCCGCCGAGCGCCGCTGTCACCATCGAGATCGGCACCCGACAGTGCAGGTCGGCGCCGTCGCGCTGGAAGAAGGCGTGCGGCGTGATCGACAGGAAGATGTAGAGGTCGCCGGCCGGGCCGCCGCGCACGCCCGCCTCGCCCTCGCCGGCGAGCCGGATGCGGGTGCCGTCCTCGACGCCGGGCGGGATGTTGACCGACAGGGTCCGCTCGCGGGTGACGCGGCCGGCGCCGGCGCAGGCCGGGCAGGGATCGTCGATCACCTGGCCGCGGCCGTGGCACGCCGGGCAGGTCCGCTCGAGCGTGAAGAATCCTTGCGCGTGCCGGATCTTGCCGTGGCCGCCGCAGGTCGCGCAGGCCTTCGGCTTGGTGCCGGCCTTGGCGCCGGTGCCGGAGCACACCTCGCAGGTCACCGAGGTCGGGATGCGGACCGGGGCGACCTTGCCGTGGAAGCTCTCCTCCAGCGTGATCTCCATGTTGTAGCGGAGATCGGCGCCGCGCTCGCGCCCCGAGCCGCGGGCGCGCCCGCGCATGCCGAAGAAGTCGTCGAAGATGTCGGCGAACGTGGAGGCGAAGTCGGCGCCGAAGCCGGGGCCGCCGGCGCCCTGCTCGAAGGCGGCGTGGCCGAAGCGGTCGTAGGCGGCGCGCTTGTCGCCGTCCTTGAGCACCTCGTAGGCCTCGTTGACCTCCTTGAACTTCATCTCGCACTCGCCGTCACCCGGGTTGCGGTCCGGGTGGTACTTCATGGCGAGCTTGCGATAGGCGGTCTTGAGCTCGACCTCGGTGACGGTGCGCTGGACGCCGAGCACCTCGTAATAGTCGCGCTTGGACATTCAGCCGGTCCCCCACGCACCGAAAACCCTCCGCCCCCGGGCCGGGCGAGCCGGTCCGGGGGCGAGAGGGGCAAACAAACTCACGCGCTCTTCTTGTTCTTCTTGTCGTCGTCGACCTCGGTGAACTCCGCGTCGACCACGTCTTCCTTCTTGGCGCCGCCCGCAGCCGCGCCGGCGTCGGGGCCGCCGTCGCCTTCGGACTGCTTGTACATGGCCTCGCCGAGCTTCATCGAGGCCTGCGCCAGCGTATTGGTCTTGGTGCGGATCGCCTCGGCGTCGTCACCCTTGAGCGCCTCGCGCAGATCGGAGAGCGCGTCCTCGATCGCCCGGCGCTCGTTCTCGCCGACCTTCGAGCCGTGCTCGGCGAGCGCCTTCTCGGTCGAGTGGACCAGGGCCTCGCCGTGGTTCTTGGCCTCGACGGCGGCCTTGCGCTTCTTGTCGTCCTCCGAATGCGCCTCGGCGTCCTTCACCATGCGCTCGATGTCGCCCTGCGACAGGCCACCGGACGCCTGGATGCGGATCTGCTGCTCCTTCGACGTCGCCTTGTCCTTCGCCGAGACGTTGACGATGCCGTTGGCGTCGATGTCGAACGACACCTCGATCTGCGGCACGCCGCGCGGCGCCGGCGGGATGCCCATCAGGTCGAACTGGCCGAGCAGCTTGTTGTCGGCCGCCATCTCGCGCTCGCCCTGGAAGACCCGGATGGTGACGGCGTTCTGGTTGTCCTCGGCGGTCGAGAACACCTGGCTCTTCTTGGTCGGGATCGTGGTGTTGCGGTCGATGATGCGGGTGAACACGCCGCCCAGCGTCTCGATGCCGAGCGACAGCGGGGTCACGTCGAGCAGCAGCACGTCCTTGACGTCGCCCTGCAGCACGCCGGCCTGCACCGAGGCGCCGATCGCCACCACCTCGTCCGGGTTGACGCCCTTGTGGGGCTCACGGCCGAAGAACTGGCGGACCACCTCCTGCACCTTCGGCATGCGGGTCATGCCGCCGACCAGCACCACCTCGTTGATCTCGCCCGCCGACAGGCCCGCGTCCTTGAGCGCCAGCCGGCACGGCTCGACGGTCTTCTGGATCAGGTCGTCGACCAGCGCCTCGAATTTCGCGCGGGTGAGCTTGAGGGTCAGGTGCTTCGGGCCGGTGGCGTCGGCCGTGATGTAGGGGAGGTTGATCTCGGTCTGGGCGGTGGAGGAGAGCTCGATCTTGGCGGCCTCGGCGGCCTCCTTCAGGCGCTGCAGCGCGAGCTTGTCGCGGCGCAGGTCGATGCCCTGCTCCTTCTGAAACTCGTCGGCCAGGTAGTTGACCAGCCGCATGTCGAAGTCTTCGCCGCCCAGGAAGGTGTCGCCGTTGGTCGACTTCACCTCGAAGACGCCGTCGCCGATCTCCAGGATCGAGATGTCGAAGGTGCCGCCGCCGAGGTCGTAGACCGCGATGGTGCCCTGCTTCTGCTTGTCGAGGCCGTAGGCGAGCGCCGCCGCGGTCGGCTCGTTGATGATGCGCAGCACCTCGAGGCCGGCGATGCGGCCGGCGTCCTTGGTGGCCTGGCGCTGGGCGTCGTTGAAGTAGGCCGGGACCGTGATGACCGCCTGGGTCACCTTCTGGCCGAGATACGACTCGGCCGTCTCCTTCATCTTCTGCAGCGTGAAGGCCGAGATCTGCGAGGGCGAGTAGGTCTTGCCGTCCGCCTCGACCCAGGCGTCGCCGTTCGAGGCGCGCACGATCTTGTAGGGGACGAGCTTCTTGTCCTTCTCCACCATCGGGTCGTCGTAGCGGCGACCGATGAGGCGCTTCACGGCGAAGAAGGTGCGCTCCGGATTGGTGACCGCCTGGCGCTTGGCCGGCTGGCCGACGAGGCGCTCGCCGTCGTCCGTGAACGCGACGATCGACGGCGTGGTGTTCTTGCCTTCCGAGTTCTCGATGACCTTCGGCGTCTTGCCTTCCATGACGGCGACGCAAGAGTTGGTCGTGCCGAGGTCGATGCCGATGACCTTGCCCATTGATTCTGTCCTTTCTTCGCAGCAGGCCGGCCGAGCCTGAACAGCACCCGGAAGCGTCCGCAGGCCTCGTGCCTGCACTGATGCCTTGGGTCCGGCCCCTTTAAAACAACGGCAACCGCCCCTGCGGGCGGGTTCGAAAGGTCATATAGGAGGGCGCTCATAGGCCGCAAGGCGGACCTTCTGCAAATCCCCCTCCGCCGCGCCGGCCGGCCGCGCGGTTGCCGGTGAGCCGGCCCGCAATCGCGCTCCGTGACGGGCGATCGTTCAGCGGGTGCGGTCGACCGCGTAGATCGTCAGCGGCTCGTCGGCGCTGCCCGCGACCGGGCGGAGCCAGGCCGGCACGTCGCCGGCGGCGAGGCGTCCGGCGAGGCTGGTCTCCAGTGCGGTCCCGTCGATACCCCACGGCCGCACCGGCCCGCAGGTGACGACGTAGTCGCCGCGGTGGGCGAGGATCTCGTCGCGAGCGGCGTTCGGGGGCAGGGCGAAGGCCCGGTGGCTCGCCAGGATCCCGTCGGCCAGCCGGTGATAGGGGGCGCCCAGCACGGCATGCGGCGTCAGCGCCAGGACGAACGCCCCGTGGTCGATGCCGGTGACGACGACCCCGGGCGGCAGGGCGGCGAGCCGGGCGTAGCTCGCGTTGTCGAAGCAGCCGCGCCCGAGCCGGCGGTCCTCGGCCGGCGGCGCTCCGCCGAACACCTGCACGGCGACCAAAGCGAGGGCCGACAGGGCGAGCGGCGACAGCAGCACGGCGGGCACGACCCGAGCGGCGGGCGAGGTCAGCCGCAGCCCCGTCACGAGCCCCGCGCAGGCCGTCGCCATCAGTGGAATCGCCAGCCAGTACGCATAGTTGAGGCTCTTGATGGCGACCATGCCGATGGCCGTCACGGCGACCGCCGCGACCGCGACGGCGACGAAGCCGGGATCGCGCCGCAGCGTCCGGTCAAAGGCGAGCGGCACGATCGCCAGCACGGCGGCGAGCGGGAACGCGATCAGGGTGGCGCCGACCGCCGGCGTCGTCCGCAGCGTCGAAAGGATCGGCTGCATCTCGGCCACCTGTGCCATCCAGGGCCGCAGCGCCGGGTCCATCATGGCGAAGGGGCCGCGCAGGCAGCGCGGCTCGATCCCGAGGAACAGGGCGGCGGCGACCGCCGCCACGGCGGCCACGGCCGCGAGACGCCGACCGGCCGACGACCCGCCGGCACCCCACCCCGCGACCACGGCGAGGCCGAGGCCGGCGACCACGACGGGCGCCGCCCAGTTGATCGCGATGGCGTCGCAGACCGCGACGCCCCACCGGGCCGGCGCGACGCCGGTGAGGAACGCCGCGGCCGTCGCGGCGGCGAGGGCGAGGGCGAAGCACCGCTGGGCCGCGGCGCCGTCGCGGTCGCGCAGGAATCCGGCGACCGGCACGGCGGCGGCGACGACCAGCACGGGCAGCGATTCGAGCCCGACCGCGAGCGCGAGCCCGATCAGGCCGCCGGCCAGCGCGGCGGCCGCCCGGCTGCGGTCCGACCACACGGCCGCCGCCAGCGCCGCGAGCGACAGGGCGATCTGGACGTTGTGGTGGTCGATGCGGCCAAGGTGGAATTGCGAGTAGAGCGGCAGCCCGGCGATCACCAGGACGAGGGCGGCGAGCGCCGCCTCGCGGCCGGCGATCCGCCAGGCCATGGCGGCGACGGCCGCGATGGCGGGGAGCAGCCACAGGAGCGGCCAGACGGTCCGCATCAGCCGCTCGGCGAGCGGCGCCGAGACGACCGTGGCGAAGGCGAGATGGAGGCCGGCGAGCCCGGCATCGATCAGCCGCGACCAGTGCGAGTCGTAGCCGGCCGGGGGCGACAGCCGCGACTCGTGCAGGTCGAACCAGCCCTGGCCGGCCAGGAACGCCCGCACCTGGACGAGCCGCATGGCGTCGTCGGTGTCGCCGAGCGTCCGGCCGGTGGCGGCCCAATCGGCGTAGAGGAGCTGGGCGACCACGGCGGCCCAGGCGAGCCCGAGCAGCAGGGCCGGCCCGGCGAGATCCGCGAGCCGGCCCGGTCCCTCGTCTCGGCGCGTCATCACGTTGTCCCGTCCCCCCGACGCCGGATCGTCGCGGCGACCATAGCGACCGCAGGTTAAGGGCCGGTTGGGCACGCCGACGGCCGCCGCGTCGACGCTTCGTTAAGGTTTACGACGAAGGCCGTCGCGGCCGGCCCGCCGCTGCAGCGCGCCATTAACGGGTGGCTGCGACAGTCGTCCCGCATCTCGAAACGCCGTCGCGCCGGGGACTGGAGCGCCGCGGCGGGCGACGGACGGGGCCGCGATGACGGTGAATGACGAAGTGTCGGGCCTCGCGGCCTGGCCGCGCGAAGCCGGGGCGCAGCCCGCCGGCTCGCGCACCGGCGCGCTGGTGGGCGGCCTGATCGAGCGACTGCCGCGGCCGCTGCGCTTCCTCGGCGTCGGCGGCGTCGGCCTCCTCACCGACCTCGCCGTGTTCACGGCGATCCCGCAGCATCTCGACCATCCGCTGACCGTCCGGCTGGTCTCGCTCGCCGTGGCGACGCTCGTCACCTGGCGGCTCAACCGCCTCGTCACGTTCGAGAGGAGCGGCCGCCGGCAGCACGCCGAGGCAATGCGCTACGCGGTCGTGACGCTGGTCGCCCAGGGCACCAGCTACGGCGTCTTCGCGCTCCTCGTCCTCACCCTGCTGGGCGCCCTGCCGCAGGCCGCCACCGTGATCGGGGCGGCGATCGCCGCCGTCGTCTCCTACAACGGCCATCGGCTCTACGCCTTCGCGCCGATCGCCGCCTCGCCTTCCGGAGTGATCGAGCCATGACCGCGCGACCGACCCCATCGCGACCGACCGCCTCGCGTTCGACCACCGACCTGGCGGCCGCCACGCACACCGACGTGTTCGTCGTCGGCGCCGGCCCGGCCGGGCTCACGGCGGCCTACATGCTGAGCAAGCACACGCCGAGCGTGATCGTGATCGAGAAGGATCCGGTGCATGTCGGCGGCATCAGCCGCACGGTGGCGCACGGCGGCTTCCTGTTCGACATCGGCGGCCACCGCTTCTTCTCGAAGTCGAAGGAGGTGGTCGATCTGTGGAACGAGATCCTGCCCGACGACTTCATCGAGCGGCCGCGGCTGTCGCGCATCTTCTACGGCGGCAAGTTCTACTCCTATCCGCTGAACGCCACCGAGGCGCTGCGCAATCTCGGCATCGTCGAGAGCGCCGCCTGCGTCATGTCCTATCTGGCGGCGCGGCTGTCGCCGATCGAGGGGCCGCGCACCTTCCACGACTGGGTCCGCAACCAGTTCGGCGAGCGGCTGTTCTCGATCTTCTTCAAGACCTACACCGAGAAGGTCTGGGGCATGTCGTGCGACGACATCTCGGCCGACTGGGCGGCGCAGCGCATCAAGGGCCTCGACCTGAAGGTCGCGGTGATCAATGCGCTGAAGCGCTCGATGGGCGTCCACAAGCGCAAGCCGGCGGCGCCCGGTGCCCCGGTCGTGAAGACGCTGATCGAGACCTTCCGCTACCCGCGCAAGGGCCCCGGCATGATGTGGGAGGCGGCGGCCCGCAAGATCGAGGAGCGCGGCGCCCAGGTGCTGATGGGGCGCGATCTCGTGTCGCTCGTCTACGACGAGAAGCGCCAGCTCTGGGACATCGAGGTGGCGACGGCCGACGGCCCCGAGCGCTACACGGCGTGGCACGTGATCTCGTCGGCGCCGCTCGCCGAGCTGGTCGAGAAGATCCGGCCGCGGCCGATCTCGACGTTTCACGCACGCTCGCTGCGCTACCGTGACTTCCTCACCGTCGCCCTGATGGTCGACAAGCCGGATCTGTTCCCGGACAACTGGATCTACATCCACGATCCGTCCGTGAAGGTCGGCCGGGTGCAGAACTTCCGCTCCTGGTCGCCCGAGATGGTGCCGACCGGAAAGACCTGCCTCGGCCTCGAGTATTTCTGCTTCGAGGGCGACGGCGTGTGGACCGCGCCGGACGACGAGCTGATCGCGCTCGCCACCCGCGAGGTCGAGCAGATCGGCCTCGTCACGGCGGCCGACGTGACGGGCGGCTGCGTGGTCCGCCAGCCCAAGGCCTATCCGGTCTACGACGACGCCTATCGTGACAACGTCGCGGCGATCCGGCGCGATCTCGAGCTCGGCTGCCCGAACCTGCATCTCGTCGGCCGCAACGGCATGCACAAGTACAACAATCAGGACCACGCCATGATGACGGCGATGCTCACGGCGGAGAACATCCTGTCCGGCGAGCGCCGCTTCGACGTGTGGAACGTGAACGAGGACGCCGAGTATCACGAGGCCGGCAGCGAAGGCTCCCGCGACGGCCGCCGCGCCGCGCTTTCGAGCGAGCGCGCCGTGCCGAAGAAGGTGTCCGACGCGGCGTAGGGCCGTCCGCCACGACCTCAGACCCGTCATGCCCGGCCTTGTGCCGGGCATCCACGTCTTCGGGCCTCTGCGCTGGTCCAAGACGTGGATGGCCGGGACGAGCCCGGCCATGACAGGATCGTGGGGCCGTCGCCCGTATCAAAAATACTTCTTCAGATCGGCCGCGGCGTCGGCCGGATCGCGCTTGATGTTGAAGGGGGCGACGAACTTGCCCTGCTTGTCCATCAGATAGACGATGGCCGTGTGATCCATCGTGTAGTCGCCGGCCTCCAGCGGGACCTTGCGGTAATAGACCCGGAACGCCTTGGCGACCGCGGCGATCGCCTCGGGCGTGCCGGTGACGCCGCGCAGGCCGGGCTCGAAGCTGGACAGATAGTCCTTCAGCACGGCCGGGGTGTCGCGCTCGGGATCGACCGAGACGAACAGCACGGCGGTGCGCGACGCATCCGGCCCGAGCGCGCGCAGGAGCTCGGAGGCTTCGAAGAGGGCGGTCGGGCAGACGTCCGGGCAATGCGTGAAGCCGAAGAACATCAGGAACGGCTTGCCGCGGAAATCCGTGTCGGAGATCGGCTTGCCGTCCTGGTCGACGAGCCGGAACGGGCCGCCGACCGCCGCCGCGGTCGCGACCTGGGAGCCGCCGCCGAGCCGGCCGGTCGCCACCAGCACGAGGCCGAGGCACAGCAGGAGGCCGATCGAGAAGGCGCCGGCCAGGAGGGCGAGGCGCGAGGCGCGTGAAGCCACGATGAACTCCTTGGAACAGTCGTCGGCGTCGCGGCGCGGAGGGCGGACGCCGAGGATCGGGGGCGGTGATCAGAAGCAGGCGGCGATGCCGGCCACGATCACCTCGTAGAACACGGCCGGGCCGAGCCAGGCCCACAGGGCGAGCGTCGCGGCGATCATAGCGGTCACGACCACGGCGATCGCCACCAGGACGGCGCGCTGCGGCGCCGCTGCGGCGCGGGCGGAGACTTCGGCCGGACCCGGATCGACCGTGATGGGCTCGGACATGACACGCTCCCGTCCGGAGGGGAATCGGGCCGGCGGTCGTCCGCCGGTCGCCGCCGGGCAGCCTGCATCGAGACGATGCGAGGCGCCACGATGCATCACGCACGCCCCGCCATCGTTGACATAGGTCTGTCGGGGCGTGCCGCCAAGTCCGTCGGCTTCCTTCGGCGCGAGGGCGGCGCCGGGGAGGCGCCGGCCGCCCGCTCAGGGCGCCGGGCGGGACGCCGGACGCACCGCCGGGGCCGCCGCCACGGCGGCCGGCCGGGTCGCCGCCTCGGTGACGGCGTCGGCCATCAGGCGGCCGAAGCAGGCATAGCCCCAGTCGTTCATGTGCAGCCCGTCCGGATCGATGAAGGTGTCGATCGGGATGCTCTCGGTCTCGTGCCAGCGCTTCATCACGGCGAAGCGCGGGAACAGGTCGGCGTGCCCCTCGCGCGCCATCGCGGCGAGCAGCGCGATCATCTCGGCCGACTGCGGCTTGGCCAGCACGGCGGGGGCGTATTGCGGGTCGATCAGCACCACGTCGATGCCGAGCCGGCGCAGGCGGGCGATCCCGTCGGTCACCAGGGTCCGCACGTCGTCGAGCGAGTGCCCGCGCAGCAGTGCATTGGTGCCGGTCTGCCAGAGCACCAGGTCGGGCTTCTCGGCCAGCACGCTCGCCTCGAAGCGGGCCAGCATCTCCTGGACGTCCTCGCCGTTGACGCCGCGATTGAGCACCCGCAAGGGTTGCTCCGGCAGCGTCTCGTGCAGGCGGGCCTCCATCCGGCTCGGATAGGACGCGGCGGGCCCGCTCGCGCCAGCACCGGCGGTCGACGACGAGCCGAGCGCCACGATGGTGAGCGGCTGCCGGCGGGCGATCTTCTGCGCCGTCCGGGTCAGCCGGTCTGCGAAGCGGGTGAGGTCGGACTGCGACCGGCACGGCGGCGCCCCGTCGGAGGCGGCGGCGGGCAGGGTGAGACCGAAGGGCGAGAGGAGGAGCGCGGCGAGGACTGTGCTGCGCATCCGAGCGAGGCGGGACACCATCATGGCCGATCGTTTGCTTTCCGTTCCTCTCTTGTCAAGGCGACCCCGTCGAGGATCAGCCTTGCGAGAAGCTTGCCGAAGCAGTCGTGTACCCGCTCGGCCATGTCCATTTTCTTAGTGACGGTCGTCAGATCGAAGATACCCGCCTCGTTCCAGTGCTTCATGACGGCAAATCGGTCGAAAAGGTTGACCGAGTGCTGCAGCGCCACGAACCGCATGGCGTCCGCATAGGCGTTCAGCGCGATCATCGACTCGGTGCGCGGGCTGAACTGCATGTTCATCAGCACCACGTCGGCGCCGCCCTTCTGCAGCGCCTCGGTGCCTTCCTCCAGGGCGATGCGGAAGTCCTCCGGATCGACGCCGCGGATCGCGTCGGCGGTGCCGGACTGCCAGATCACCAGTGCCGGCTTCCGCTCGGCCAGGATCGCCGGGATGGCGGTCTGCATCTCGGCGGCGCTCTGCTTGGGCTTGGCGAAAGTGCTCACCGTCACGGCGACGCCCGGCAGGGCGGCTTTGAGCGCCGCCTCGAGCCGCCCGGGATAGGCCTTGCCGGCGCCCGCGGGGCCGGCGAGCGCCGAGGAGGCGCTGCCCACCACGGCGACCTCGAGCGTCTTGGCGGTGATCGCCTCGGTCACCCGGGGCAGCGGGAAGTCCGCCTGGACGAGCCCCTCCGGCACCTGGCAAGCGTCGTCCGGCTCGGCCAGCGCAGGGCCGGCGAGCAGCAGCACGAGGAGGGCGAGGACCACGCGGGTCATGACGAGCTCCCGGCCGGCCCGGCGCTCGAGGGCGCGCCCGCTCCGGCATGACGGCCCTCGATCCGCTTGTACCAGGACATAAGCGCCGCCGCCGCAATCATAACCACAACGCCCAGAAGGCTGACAATGACCTGCATGGGGATTCCGTCCGAGATCTCCGCCATGACGAAGTGCGCCGCAAAGGCGAGGAACACGCCGAGGCAGAAGATCTCGAGCGAATGCTGGCCGCACAGCACCGCCGGCCACAGCCAGCGCGACTTCAGGGCCGGCCAGTCGCGCGGAACGAAACGCACCGCCAGCACGGCGAGGGCGAAGAAATGGGCGACCCGCAGGACGTCGAGATTGGTCTTGTCGATCGGGTACATCCACTCGGCCACGGCCTTCGGGACGAAGCGGGTCCACGGCGGCACGTACCAGGTCAGCACGACCGCGAACGAAACCGCCAGATAGGCGATGGCGATCGCCACCACCCAGGGCGAGCGGATGAAGGAGCCGATGCGGTCGATCCCGCCGAGCGCACACCAGGCGCCGAAGCAGAACAGGAGCTGCCAGGCGAACGGGTTGAACACCCAGTGGCCGCTCGGATAGGCGGGCAGGTTGATGCCGAACTCCCAGGCGAGCGCGTAGATCGTGACGGTAACGAACAGCGCAACGGTCGGGGCGCGCAGCGTCAGCCAGACATAGGGCGGGAAGAACGCCAGCAGCACGATGTAGAGGGGCAGCACGTCCATGTTGGCCGGCTTGAACTTGAGCAGCAGGGCCTGGACGAGCGTCACGTCCGGCTGCCGCAGGAACTCGAACACGCCCATCTCTTCCGCGTAGAGCGGGTTCTCGAAGCTCGCCGAGACATAGGCGATCTCGGCCATGTAGATGGTGAACAGGAACACGTGGGCGACATAGACCTGCCAGGCGCGGCGCAGAATCCGGGCCGAGGCGACCAGGAAGCCGCGCTCCTGCATGGTGGCGCCGTAGACGAAGGCGGCCGTGTAGCCGGAGATGAAGACGAAGATCTCGGTGGCGTCGCTGAAGCCGTAGTTCCGGATGGTGATCCAGCTCACCACGTTCGACGGGATGTGGTCGAGGAAGATCAGCCAGAGCGCGAGACCGCGGAAGAGGTCGAGGCGCAGATCGCGTCCGCCGGCTGTCGACATGTGTCCGTCCCGAGTCCGTCCCGGATCGGCGGCGTCCCGCGCCGGGTCGCCGTGCCGTCCCCATAGCACGAGCCCCGGCTTATTGCGACGCAATAGGGCGAAGCGACGGCGGCTCGGCTCGTGCGTCGGCCGGTGGCGCGGCGGCCGGTCGCGATCCGGGGTGCCGGACGCTGCGGCGGCGCGACGGTTCGTCTCCGGCGGCCGAGCGGGTATAACGGTCGCTGCCCGACCACGGGCAGGCATCCGCCCGCGAGGAGCCCATGTTCATCACCCGGACTCGCGACATCGAGGTGAAGGTGACGCCGCGCTTCCTGCCGGAGCGCTCGTCGGCCGACAAGCGCTATTACTTCTGGTCCTACACGATCGAGATCACCAATCACGGCGACGCGACCGTGCAGCTCGAGAGCCGCCATTGGCGCATCACCGACGCGCTCGGCCGCGTGCAGGAGGTCCGCGGTCCCGGCGTGGTCGGCGAGCAGCCCGTGCTCGCGCCCGGCGCCAGCTACGAGTACACCAGCGGGGTGCCGCTGACGACGGATTCCGGCTTCATGACCGGCAGCTACACGATGGTCGGCGAGGCCGGCGAGCGCTTCGACATCGCCATCCCGACCTTCTCGCTCGACCTCCCACACGCCGCCGCCCGGGTGGTGAACTGAGCTTTTCTCCCGACCGGGATCTCGATCGCTGTGCTCGGCCTCGTGCCCCGGACAAGGCGCGGCAGGCCGAAGGCCTGGCGCGCCGCAGAGCCGGGGCCCAGGTGGCGCGACGGGCGGCGCGACGGGCGGCACGACGGGCGGCACGACGGGTGGCGCGGCTCGCGCCTCTTCCGGCCGCCCCTGGATCCCGGATCGCGGCGCGTCGCGCCGCGCCCGGAACACGAGACCTCGGCGGAGGCAACGCAGCGGGTTTCAGGGGCGCAGGATGGCGCGGGATCGGCGGATCGCCCTCGAGCCGGCCGCGAATGAGAGTCCGGAGCCGGCGCGTCCGCTCAAAAATGCCCGAGGTCGTAGTCGTCGCAGGAGCAGCCGAACTGGTCGAGCGCGTCCTCGAGATGGTCGGGCAGCATGGGCTTCGAGAGGAGGTAGTCTGCGGTGCGCTTGTTGTGGGCGCGGGCCGCCTCGGCGCGCAGATCGTCCCAGTCGTCGAGCGCGCCGTCGCCGCGGCCGAGCCAGGTGAGGGCGACCAGGTCGACCTGTTCGTCCTGATTGAGGGAGCGGATGAACGCCTTGAGCTCGCGATAGGTCGGGTCGTCGCGGCGGGCGTCGAGCGCCGACCAGCTGGACTCGTCCGCGTCGTCGTCGCTGTCGGTGGCGACGTCCTGAACCTCGAACTCGCGCGCCTTCATGATGACGTAGCAGACCTTTTCGGGCGAGATGGTCAGGGCAGGCGCGGTGATCATGGCTGGCGTCCTCGTGCGGCCATGCCATGTCGACGTCGAAACCGGCCCTCACCCTCCGTCTGCTTCGCCGACAGCACCGACCGCTTGCAACCTCTGGAAAGCTTATGACCGGGCTCCGCGCGGGCCTTGATTTGCGTCAAGCAGCCGGCGCGTCTGCGGCTGCGCGCCGCGGGGCACGGCCCTGCCGGTCCGGGGATTGACGCCTCGTCGCGACTGCCGCCACCCTGCAGACCTCTAGGCGCGATCTTCCTCGACACCACAGAATCCCGACAGCACACAGATGGGCGGCGCACGCCGCCGGAGGCGAGGCATGAAGAGAACCTATCGGATCGCCGTGATCCCGGGCGACGGCATCGGCAAGGAGGTGGTGCCGGAGGGCGTCCGCGTCCTCGAGAAGGTCGCCAAGCGGCACGGCTTCGCGCTCCAGCTCGATTGGTTCGACTTCGCCTCCTGCGACTACTACGAGAAGCACGGCCGCATGATGCCGGAGGACTGGAAGGAGCGGATCGGCGGCCACGACGCGATCTTCTTCGGCGCCGTCGGCTGGCCCGCCAAGGTGCCCGACCACGTCTCGCTGTGGGGCTCGCTGCTGCTGTTCCGGCGCGACTTCGACCAGTACGTCAACCTGCGGCCCGTCAAGCTGATGCCGGGCGTGCCCTGTCCGCTCGCCGGCCGCGCGCCGGGCGACATCGACTTCTTCGTCGTGCGCGAGAACACCGAGGGCGAGTACTCCTCGATCGGCGGCAAGATGTTTCCCGGCACCGAGCGCGAGTTCGTCGTGCAGGAGACCGTGATGACCCGCACCGGCATCGACCGGGTGCTGAAATACGCCTTCGAGCTCGCCCGCCGCCGCCCGAAGCGCCATCTCACGTCCGCCACCAAGTCGAACGGCATCTCGATCACCATGCCGTACTGGGACGAGCGCGTGGAGGAGATGGCGAAGGCCTATCCGGACGTGCGCTGGGACAAGTACCACATCGACATCCTCACCGCGAACTTCGTGCTGCATCCGGACTGGTTCGACGTCGTCGTCGCCTCGAACCTGTTCGGCGACATCCTGTCCGATCTCGGCCCGGCCTGCGCCGGCACGATCGGCATCGCGGCGGCCGCCAACATCAATCCGGAGCGCACCTGGCCGTCCGTGTTCGAGCCCGTGCACGGCTCGGCGCCCGACATCGCGGGTCAGGGCATCGCCAATCCGATCGGCCAGATCTGGTCGGGCGCCATGATGCTCGACCATCTCGGCGAGGGCGAAGCCGCCGCCGCGGTGCTGACCGCGATCGAGAAGGTGCTGGCCGAGAAGACGCTGCGCACCCGGGATCTGGGCGGCAACGCCGACACGGTCGCCTGCGGCAAGGCGATCGCCGAGATGATTTGATCACCCTCGTTCCGGGGCGCGGGCATCCCCCGTCCGTCGCCGGCCAGCTCGGGCACACATGTCCCGACGAATGGGCCAGCCGAACACGGAGAGTGGTGCGGGCGCCCTCTGACGGTGCGGCGAGTCCGGCGCGGCTCCCTCTCCCCGCCGGGGAGAGGTGATAACGAGGTCGCGGGGCAGCTACGGGCTCACACGCCGTTTGGCTCGCCGCCCGGCTCGTCGGGGGCGTCGCGCCAGCGGCGGACCGTGCCGGTGTCGATGTCGAACAGGTCGAGCACGCGGCCGACCGTGTGGTCGATCATCTCCTCGATCGAGGCCGGCTTTGCATACATGGCGGGCACCGGCGGATAGACGATCGCGCCCATCTCGGTGACGGCCGCCATGTTGCGGATGTGGCCGAGATGGAGCGGCGTCTCGCGCGCCACCAGCACCAGGCGGCGGCGCTCCTTCAGCACCACGTCGGCGGCGCGCGGCAGCAGCGAGCCGGTGATTCCGTTGGCGATCTCGGCGAGCGTGCGCATCGAGCACGGGCAGACGATCATGCCGCTGGTGCGGAACGAGCCCGACGAGATCGCCGCGCCGATGTCGTTGGTGGCGTACCACACGTCGGCGAGCGCCTGGAGGTCGGCGAGCGTGCGGTCGGTCTCCAGCGCCAGCGTCACCTTGGCGGCGCTGGAGACGACCACATGGGTCTCGACGTCGACGGCGCGTAGGATCTCCAGGAGCCGCAGCCCGTAGACGATGCCGGAGGCGCCGCTGATCCCGACGATCAGGCGGCGCGGCGTCGTGGTCATGCGGGTCTCCTGTGGCGGGCCGGCTGCGTCGTGACGCGGGCGGCGGCGACCGGCGGGCGGCGCGGTCGCGCGGGGGCGGGGCGGTGCGAGGGCCGGCCGCGCGGGCGGCATCGGCCGGAGGCCGACAGCTAGCGCAGTTCGAACGACGATTCATCTCCTGAATCGCCCCGAATCACCGGGGCCGCGGTATCATGTCGCCACCCGTGCGCGGGCTGCGAGATCGCGGAAGACGCCAGGTTGCGGAAGAGTTGCGGAAGACTCGCGCCGCCCGCATGCGGAGGATGCGGTCGAGGCATCGGCGATTTGCCGTCCCTTTACCAAATTCTCAGGGTTGGAATGCAGTCTCGAACCGCGGCGGACACGGTTTCCGCCTTGTTGCTGCCCTAACTTCTTCCCAGATGGTCGGCAACATCGGGCTCGAATACGAGGGGGACGAGTCTTTTGCGCGCAACCTGTCTGATCCTGCTGGCCGCCGGCGTCGGCGTGTCCGCGCTGGCGACGTCCGCGATCGATGCCACGGCCCAGACCTATCCGGGCGCCTATCGGGCGCCCGGCACCTACGGGGCGCCGGGCCCGTACGGGTCCGCGCCCGTCATGGACGAGGACGACGAGGTCGCGACCTATCCGGGCGCGCCGCAGCGTCCCGGTGGCGCCTACGGGGGCGGCGACCTCAGCGGCCATCCGGCCGCGGCGCCGGTGCCCTACGAGACCCAGCCGCTGCCGCCCCCCGGCCAGGCCGATTATTCGCGCGGTGCTGCGCCGGCCTATCGGGACGGCACGCCCTATCGCGAGCCGCCGACCACGATCTACCGCGAGCCGCCGCCGCCCGCACCCTACCGAGACACCTTCGCGCCGCCGCAGGGGCCGATGCCGCGCTACGCCGCGCCGGCCCCGGCCGATGGGCCGCTGCCGCTGCGTCCGCCCGGCGAGATCGCCGGCCAGTCGCCGGTCGGTCAGGCGCCGATGGGTGGCCAGGGCTATGCGACCGCCGCGCCGCCTCCGGGCTACGGCACCCAGCCGGCTCCCGGCTATGGCGCGCAGCCCGGCTACGGCGTCCAGCCGAGTGCCGGCTATGGCGCCGCGTCGCCTGCCTACGGGTCGCAGCCCGGCTACGGGGCGCCCGCCTATGGCCGTCCGGCCGAGGCCGACCGCTCTCCGGTCGGCAGCATCCCGCAGGGCGGCATCCCGCAGGGCGGCGCCGGCAACGGCACCCAGGCCTACGCCGCACTGGGGCCCGACTACCAGCCCGAGACGGAGCGCAAGGAGCTGCCGCCGCAGTTCAAGCGCCAGCTGGTCGACTATCAGACCACCGAGCCGGCCGGCACCATCGTGGTCGACACCCCGAACACCTACCTCTACCTCGTGCTCGGCAACGGCAAGGCGATGCGCTACGGCATCGGCGTCGGCCGCGAGGGCTTCACCTGGACCGGCGTCGAGCGCGTCAGCCGCATGGCGGAATGGCCGGACTGGCACCCGCCGGCCGAGATGATCGAGCGCCAGCCCTACCTGCCGCGCTTCATGGCCGGCGGCGAGAGCAATCCGATGGGCGCCCGCGCCCTCTATCTCGGCAAGACCGTCTATCGCATCCACGGCACCAACCAGCCGTCCACCATCGGCAGCTTCGTGTCGTCGGGCTGCATCCGGCTGGTCAACGAGGACATCGAGGACCTCTATCGCCGCGTCGGCGTCGGCACCCGCGTGGTGGTGAAGCCGAAGGCCTCGTCGGGCGCCGTGCAGACCCCTCCGGCCGGTCCGCAGCGGCCGCGCGCCGCCGGTCTGCCGCAGGTGATCCGCTGACGGTCCACACCGCCCATTGATCGAGGACGAACGGCCGGGGGATCCCCCGGCCGTTGTCGTATCCGGGATACGGGTCCGGAATACTGGGCGGCGGCGATTGACGGGCCGGGGGCGCCGCAGCACCATCGCGGCGAGGGGGAAGACAAGATGAGACGCGCGATCACGGGTTTCGCCGGGCTGGCCGTCGCGGCCGCGCTCGGCGGCTGCGTGACCCCCTCGACGACGGCCCCGAACACGGCGCCGCTCGAGCTCGGCATGACGCCGCAGGCGGCCTCGATCGCGCTCGGCGTGCCGCTCGAGCCGGTCGCCGGGCAGGGGGCGTCGCGTACCCAAGGCGACTCGCGCACCTATGTGGCGCGGCTGCCGGCCGCGACCCCCGGCCTAACCCCGGTCGACGGCCTCGTCTGGCTGCAGTTCCGCGCCGGCCGGCTGACCGGCTTCAAGCGCGACTGGCACATAGGTCCGGGCCCGACCCGGCCGTTCTGACCAGGGCCTCCGGCAACCCGTCCTATTTCCGCCCGAGCGATCGGCTGAGCCCGAGATAGACGCCGGACCCGCCGCCGGGACCGCCGCTCTCGGGCCGGCCGCCGGCTCGATAGCCGCCCTTGAGCGTCACCCGGTCGTCGACGTCGTAGCCGACCCCGAGCCCTTCGAGATGAAGGCGCCGCTTCTGCGCCGTCGTGGCCGCGCGCGATCCGGGCGCTGCCCGATCCGTGACCGTCCCCGGCGTGGTCGCCAGAACCGAAAAGTCCGGCTGCGACGGTTGGGCCAGAACCGCGCCGGCACCGGCCGGCAACGCGAGCCCGAGCACCGCGGCCACCACCCGAGCTCGGACCATGCGGGCCTCCTGCGTTCGGTGTCTGCGCCGCTCCTGCTACGGTCGTACCGATCGGCTCCTTCGCGCCGCCGCGCCCGGCGTGTCACCGAAGGAAAGCCCGGGGCGCGGCGTATCAGGGCCAGGAGCGCGACCGATCAGGGGGTCGGAGGGCGATGGAGAACGACGCCGACGAGGGGCTCGTCGCGCAGGTCGCCGCCGGCGACCGGCTCGCCTTTCGTCGTCTCATGGAGCGTCACATGCCGCTCGCCGTCCGGGTCGCCCAGCGGGTCACCGGCAATGCCGCCGACGCCGACGACATCGCCCAGGAGGCGTTCCTGCGGGTGTGGACGCGGGCCGGCTCGTTCGATCCGACCAAGGCGCGCTTCACCACCTGGCTCTATCGGATCGTCACCAATCTCGCGATCGACCAGCGGCGCCGGCCGCTGCACGCCGATCTGGATCTGGCCGCCGAGGTGGCGGACGGCGAGCCGGGTCCGCACGCCACCCTTGAGGCGCGCGAGGAGCGGCGGGCCGTCGACGCGGCGATCGCGGCGCTGCCGGCCCGGCAGCGCGCCGCCGTGGTGCTGTTCCACATGGAGGGCCTGAGCGGCCGCGAGGCGGCGGCCGTGCTGGAGCTCTCCGAGAAGGCGTTCGAGTCGCTGCTGATCCGCGGCCGCGCCGCCGTCAAGGCGGCGTGCCGTCCGCGCGCAGAAACTGCCGGGAGGATACCGTGACATTCACCGAGTTTCGCCGTCTGGCCGAGACCTATGGCGGCGATGTCGAGCGCTGGCCGGACGAGATGCGCGACGCCGCGCGGGCGATCGCCCGCACGCCGGAGGGCAGGGCGCTGCTCGCCGCCGAGCGCCGGCTCGACCTGATGCTGGAAGCGCCGCCCGTGGTGACGCGCCGGCGCGCCGACGACCTCGCCTTCGCGGTGATGCAGCGGCTCGCAACGGACCCCGGGACGACGCTGGCGCAGCGTCTCGGGGGCGCGCCCTCGGGCCGCGCGATCGGCGCCACGGGGCGCGGCTGGCTGCGCTGGCTGGTGCCGGCCGCGAGCCTCGCCTGCTCGCTCGTCGTCGGCGTGTCGCTCGCCCGCGAGCTGCCGTATCGGGCCGGCCCTCCGCCGGCGGCCGTGATCCTCGCCATGACGGTCGGCGCCGGCACGGTTCCGAACGATCTGGAGCTCCCATGACCAAGGTGTCGCGTCTCATCGAACTTGCGCCGCGGATCCGGGGCCTGCACGTCGCGCTGCTCGCCTCGCTCTGTCTCAACGTCACGCTCGGCAGCTACGTCGCGGCCCAGTGGCTGGCGCCGCGGCCGATCATCGGGGCGGCACCGGGCGCGCCGGCCCGCCTGGTCGAGGCGATCGCCGACCGGCTGCCGGACGACGACGCGGCGCGGCTGCGCCGCCTCTACGACGCGAAGAAGCCGGCGGTCGCGGAGGCACAGGCCGCGTACGAGCAGGCGCTGCGCAACGCGATCCTCAAGCTCGCCGATCCGCAGCTCGACGTCGCGGCCTTCCGGGCCGCCGTGACCGAGGCGCGCGACAAGCGGGTCGCCATCGGTGACATCGTCATCGACGCCGTGGTCGAGGCCGCCGTCCAGATTCCGCCGCAGGCCCGCGAGGCGCTGGTCGGCCGGGTGCGCCGACGATTCTGATCACGGACCGGACCCGCATCGACGTCGGGTCGCGAAGGAAACCGCGCGGCGTCCCGTAGCAGAGCAAACGGCATCCGCCGTTCTCACGCACGGAGACCCTCATGACGCTGCTCCGCTCCACGCTCGCCGCGGCGCTTCCGGCCGCGCTGCTCGGCCTCGCCGTCCTGCCGGCGCAGGCCGCCGACGTGATCGTTCAGAACGGCCGTTACGTGGTCGTCCAGCCGGCGCCGCCGCCCGTGATCGTGCCGGCGCCGCCGCCGCCCGTGGTGGTCGCCGGCCCCTATTACTACGGCGGCTACTGGGGGCCGCGTCCCGCTTATGTCCCGACCGCGGGCGTCAGCCGCACCGTGGTGGCGGGACCGCACTGCACCTGGCGCACGACCCGCGTGTGGGCCGGCGGCCGCTACGTGATGCGCCGCGTCCGCGTCTGCTGAGCAGCGCAACGGGTCTCACGATCGACCCTCCGCACGACCTCATCAGGAGAAGAACGACCATGCGATCGATTCTCGCCGTCACCGGCTTCGCCGTGCTGCTCGCCGCCGGCGCGCAAACCTCGGCTTTAGCGCAGGACCAGGCCGTGCTGCGCGACGCCTGCAAGGCCGACTACCAGAAGCTCTGCCAGGGCGTGCAGCCGGGCGGCGGCCGCATCATCAAGTGCCTGCAGGACCAGAGCGACAAGCTCTCGCCCGGCTGCAAGACGGCGCTGTCGTCGCGCAAGTGATCAGATCGGGCCGCAGCCCCCTTTTTCACCTCTCCCCTGCGGGGAGAGGTCGACGCGCAACGCGCGTCGGGTGAGGGGGTGCCGAGATCTTCAAACGGCGCCGTAAACCCTCAAACCGGCTCGCTGCGCTCGCCGGCCCTCTCCCTCAGGGAGAGGGTCCCGGTGCCCGCGGCGACTGCAGCCTCGTGTCCCGGGCGCGGCGCGACGCGCCGCGAACCGGGACCCAGGGGCGAGGCGACGAGGCGTTGCCGTGCCGCCTCTGGGCCCCGGCTCTGCGGCGCATCAGCCCTGCGGCTTGATGCGCCTTGTCCGGGGCACGCCGAGACCGGAACACGGCTCGCATCCATCGAGACGCGCCGTCGCTCCTGTCACTTCACCCCACGTCCTCCGGTCCGACCACGCTCGCAGGATCGAACTCGTAGCGGGTGTTGCAGAACTCGCACGTCACCCCGATCCGGCCGTTCTCCACCATGGCGGCGCGCTCCGCGGCCGGGAAGCTCTTCAGGATCGTCTCGACTCTGTCGCGCGAGCACGAGCATTGGGCTTCCACGTCGACGGCGCGGAACACCCGCACGCCGTGCTCGTGGAAGAGCCGGAACAGCAGCCGCTCGGTCGACAGCGCCGGGTCGAGCAGCTCGACATCCTCGACGGTCGCGACCAGGGCCTGACCCTCGACCCAGGCGTCGTCCTCGGGCACCTCGTGCGGCGCCGTGCCCTCCGGCGCATCGCCGGGATGGAGATCGGCGACCCGCTGGCGCTCCTGCGACTTCGGCAGGAACTGCAGCATCAGGCCGCCGGCCCGCCATCGCCGCTGCGCGCCACCGGCCGCCGCCGAGAACTCCTCGGCGACCGCGAGCCGCACCCGGGTCGGGATCTGCTCCGAGCGCAGGAAATACTCGTGCGCCGCCTCTTCCAGGCTGCCGCCGCCGAGCGCGACGAGGCCCTGGTAGCGGTTCATGTCGGCACCCTGGTCGATCGTCATGGCGAGATGGCCGCGCCCGAGCAGGTCGGCGTCGGTCGGGCTGGTCAGCGCCGCCACCGCGTCCGCGTCGAACTGGGCGTAGGCCCGCACCTTGCCGGGGCTGCGCCAATCGACCACGAGCATGCGCACCGGCCCGTCGGTCTTCGTCTGCAGGATGAAGCGGCCCTCGAACTTGAGCGACGAGCCGAGCAGCACGGTCAGCACGATCGCCTCGCCGAGCAGGCGCGACACCACGGTCGGGTAGGCGTGGCGGGACAGGATCTCGTCGACCATCGGGCCGAGCCGCACGGTGCGGCCGCGCACGTCGAGCGCCGCGACCTCGAACGGGACGACGGTGTCGTCGTGCGGGACTTCGCCGGGCGCGCGGGACGGAATGCTGATCTGGCTCATCGGGATCCTTCGGATGACGTGTGCGAACGCACGACGACGGCCGGCGGGAGGCCCGCCGGCCGTTCGCGACGACCGCATCCGTCCTCAGATAGTCACTGGACGGCGGCTTGGAAGCACCAGGCCAGGATGCCCTTCTGGGCGTGCAGGCGGTTCTCGGCCTCGTCGAAGACGACCGACTGCGGTCCGTCCATGACGCCGGCCGTGACCTCCTCGCCGCGATGCGCGGGCAGGCAGTGCATGAACACCGCCCCCGGGGCCGCCTTGGCCATCAGCCGCTCGTTCACCTGGTAGGGCTTGAGCAGGTTGTGACGGCGGGCGCCGTCCTCGTCGCCCATCGACACCCACATGTCGGTGAGCACGCATTCGGCGCCGGCCACCGCCGCGTCCGGATCGGTGCCGATCCGGATCGCGGCGCCCGACTGCTTCACCCAGTCGACCAGTGCCGGCTTGGGCGCCAGCTCGGGCGGCGTCGCGATGGCGAGCTCGAAGTCGAAGCGCTCGGCCGCGTGCATCCACGAGGTCAGCACGTTGGAGGCGTCGCCCATCCAGGCGACGCGCTTGCCGCGGATCGGCCCGCGATGCTCCTCGAACGTCATCACGTCGGCCATCACCTGGCAGGGATGCGACAGCTTGGTGAGGCCGTTGATCACCGGGATGGTCGCCTCGTGCGCCAGCTCCTGCACCTTCTCGTGATCGAGGGTGCGGATCATGATGGCGTCGACGTAGCGCGACAGCACCTTGGCCGTGTCGGCGATGGTCTCGCCACGGCCGATCTGCAGCTCGTTGCCGTGCAGCACGATCGTCTCGCCGCCGAGCTGGCGCATCGCCACGTCGAACGACACCCGGGTGCGGGTCGACGGCCGGTCGAAGATCATGGCCAGCATCTTACCGGCGAGCGGCGCCGCGTGACCATTGGCCTTGCGCGCCGCCTTCATGGCGAGGCTGGAATCGAGCATCCGCCGCAGCTCCGGCCGCGGGATGTCGATCAGGTCGAGAAAGTGCCGAACTCCGCTCACCCCTTCAGTCCTTCGAGTTTTGGCGCGACGCCTTGCGCGGCCCCGGCGGCGCGCTCGAGACGGGTCGCGGCCCGATCGATCCGGTCCACCGCCTCGGCGATCTCGGTCTCGTCGATGATCAGGGGCGGCAGAATGCGTACCACGTTATCGCCGGCGGCCACGGCGAGGAGCTTCTCCTCGCGCAGCGCCGTGATCAGCTCGTTGTTCGGCACCACGCAGGCGAGGCCGAGCAGCAGGCCCGCGCCGCGCACCTCGCGGACGATGGTCGGATGCCGGTCCACCACCTCGGCGAGCCGCTGCTTGAGCAGCAGCGCCTTGTGCTGCGCGGCCTCCAGGAAGCCGGGCGCCAGCATCACGTCGAGCACGGCGTTGCCGGCCGCGACCGCGAGCGGATTGCCCCCGAAGGTCGAGCCGTGGGTGCCGACCGTCATGCCCTTGCCGGCCTCCGCCGTGCACAGCACCGCGCCGACCGGGAAGCCGCCGCCGAGCGCCTTGGCGACGCCCATCACGTCGGGCGTGACGCCGACGCCCTGATGCGCGAACAGCGGGCCGGTGCGGCCCATGCCGGTCTGCACCTCGTCGAACACCAGGAGGAGGCCGTTCTGGTCGCAGATCTCGCGCAGGCCGCGGAGGAACTGCGGGGTGCCGACCCGCACGCCGCCCTCGCCCTGCACGGCCTCGACCAGGATCGCCGCCGTCTGCGGGCCGATCGCCGCCTTCACGGCGTCGAGATCGCCGTAGGGCACCTGATCGAAGCCGCCGGGCGGCGGGCCGAAGCCCTCCATGTATTTCTTCTGGCCGCCGGCCGCGAGCGTCGCCAGCGTGCGGCCGTGGAAGGCGCCCTCGAACGTGACGATGCGGTCGCGCTCCGGCGCGCCGTTCGCCGCGTGGTACTTGCGCGCGACCTTGATCGCGCCTTCCATCGCCTCGGCGCCGGAATTGCAGAAGAACACCAGGTCCGCGAAGCTCGCCGCGCACAGGCGCGCCGCGAGGCGCTCGGCGTCGGGCACGCGGAACAGGTTGGAGACGTGCCACACCTTCTCGGCCTGCGCCTTGAGCGCGTCGACCAGCACCGGATGGGCGTGGCCGAGGGCGTTCACGGCGACGCCGCAGTGACAATCGAGGTAGCGCTCGCCCGTGGTGGAGACGAGCCACGCGCCCTCGCCTCGCTCGAAGGCGAGGTCAGCGCGCGCGTAGGTCGGCAGCAGATGCGACATGGCCGAACTTCTTATGGCGACTCGTGAATCGAGCGGCCCACGAAATGAATCGTGCCGCCTCGGGGGCGGCACGGACGGTACATTTTAGGTCCGGGCCGCCCGGTGTCAACCGGACGCGCCGCATCCGTCATCGCACGTACGGACTCGAAAGGGCCATGAATTGTGGATGCAATACTGGGGACTCTTGCGGGGGACTCGCGCGATATTGTAGCGTTTTCTTCGCTATCATACGACATCTCGTGCGGCGGACTGCTCTCTAAGTTTCACGTCTGTTCCTGCGTACCCGCCGGTGGAGAGGCACCGCCGCGCGGCGATGACGGATTCGACGAGAGTGATCTCGCGCCACGGGGCGAAGAGGAACACATGTGGACCGACGAGCGCGTGGAACTTCTCAAGAAGCTTTGGAACGACGGTCTCTCAGCGAGCCAGATCGCCGTCGAGCTCGGTGGAATCACACGCAATGCGGTGATCGGTAAGGTTCACCGGCTGGGCCTGTCCGGGCGCGCCAAGAGTCCCGCGGCGGCGGTGCCGCGGGCCAGGAAGCCGCGCGCGGCGGCGCCGGTGCTGCGCGTCGCGCGGCCGGCGATGCGCGGCAACACGGCGCTGGCGCGCGCCCCCGTCTACGAGGTCGAGTACGAGCAGGAGGTCGAGGCGGTCGCCAATGTGGTGCCGATGGGCCAGCGCTGCACGCTGCTCGAGCTCGGCGAGGGCAAGTGCCGCTGGCCG
The DNA here is from genome assembly GCF_046000175.1 of Rhodoplanes sp. SY1. Taxonomy (NCBI): domain Bacteria; kingdom Pseudomonadati; phylum Pseudomonadota; class Alphaproteobacteria; order Hyphomicrobiales; family Nitrobacteraceae; genus Rhodoplanes; species Rhodoplanes sp. SY1. Next base: position 57,100 of record NZ_JBEOMB010000100.1, on the reverse strand, counting down.
GTCGGCGATCCCGGCTCGACCGACTTCTTCTTCTGCGGCGGCCGGACCAGCGAGGGGCTGCCCTATTGCGGCTACCACGCGCGGATCGCCTATCAGCCGGTCGACCGGCGCCGCGACAAGCGCCTCGGGCGGATCTGATCCGCGACGAGAACGGCGTCCGGCCCAGCCGGCCGCCGAAACGCCCTGCGCCGGACGACGAGACGGTGTGCGCCGGATGACGTCGTTGCGGGATCGCGCGGCGGCCTGCGGCCCCGCAGTCCGGCCATGTCGCCGATGCATTCCGCGCGATGTCGGGGGCGCACGCCGTTCGCGAGTGCCCCGCGAGGCATTCGAGCCGGTGAGCTGCGGCGGCTCGCGCCGCCGCTCGCGGTGTCACGCCGCAGGTATCACGTCGCAGGTATCACGCCCTGGGCGTCACGCCTCGGCGCCGCCGTAGCGGTCGTTGAGGGCGTAGCCGGCGCCCCGCACGGTGCGGATCGGGTCGGAACGCTGGCCGCGATTGAGCGCCTTGCGCAGCCGGCCGACATGCACGTCGACGGTGCGCTCGTCGATATAGACGTCGCGGCCCCACACCCGATCGAGAAGCTGCTCGCGTGAAAAAACGCGGCCCGGGTTCTCCATCAGGAACTCGAGCAGACGGAACTCGGTCGGGCCGAGCGGCACGTCACGCCCCGCCCGCGCCACCCGCTTCTTGTCGCGGTTGAGCTCGATGTCGCCGGCGGTCAGCACCGACGCGACCCGCTCCGGCTTGGTGCGGCGGAGCAGCGCGCGGATGCGGGCGAGCAGCTCCGGCACCGAGAACGGCTTGACGATGTAGTCGTCGGCGCCGGTGGCGAGGCCGCGCACCCGCTCGCCCTCCTCGCCGCGCGCCGTGAGCATGATCACCGGGAGCTGCTGCGTCTCGGTGCGGGCGCGCAACCGCCTGATCAGCTCGATGCCGGACAGGCCGGGCAGCATCCAGTCGACGATGGCGAGATCCGGGGGGCTCTCCTTGAGACGGAGATCGGCGTCGTCGCCGCGGCCGGCGGCGTCGACCGCGTAGCCCTCGGCCTCGAGATTGTAGCGCAGGAGCAGCGTCAGCGGCTCCTCGTCCTCGACGATCAGAATGCGCGCGGCCATCGGCTTCAAGGTCCTCTCGGGAATAGCGGTCGCCCGGCGGCGGAGGCGCGTGTCCGTCAGGCGTCGAACGGAACCACGGTGCTCGACGTCGTGTCGCTCTTCGGGCGCTCGTCGAGGAGCGACTTGCCCTCGATCATGTAGTAGACCGACTCGGCGATGTTGGTGGCGTGATCGCCCATCCGCTCGATGTTCTTGGCGCAGAACAGGAGGTGGATGCAGATGCCGATGTTGCGCGGATCCTCCATCATGTAGGTGAGGAGCTCGCGGAACAGCGAGTTGTTGACGGCGTCGATCTCCTCGTCGGCCCGCCACACGGCGACCGCCTTCTGCAGGTCGCGCCGCGCGTAGGCGTCGAGCACGTCCTTGATCTGCGACAGCACCAGCTCGGTCATGTGCTGGACGCCGCGCATCACCTGCTGGGCGCGGAACTCGTGATCGAGCACGACGACCCGCTTGGCGATGTTCTTGGCGAGGTCGCCGATCCGCTCGAGATCGTTGGAGATGCGCATCGCCGCGACGATGTCGCGCAGGTCGACCGCCATCGGCTGGCGGCGCGTGATGGTGAGCACCGCCTTGGCCTCGATCTCGCGCTGCAGCGCGTCGATGCGCGAGTCGGCGGCGACCACGAGCTGGGCGGCCGCGAGATCGCGGCGGTCGAGCGCCTCGGTGGCGTCGGAGATCTGCTGCTCCGCCATGCCGCCCATCTCGGCGACCATGCGGGCGAGATCCTGCAGGTCGGTGTCGAAGGCCTTGTGGGTATGTTCGCCCATCGGGGGATTCTCCGGAACGTCGGTTTCTCGGTCGTCGTCTTCGTCCGCCGCCACGGCGGTCACCCGAAGCGACCCGTGATGTAGTCCTGGGTCCGCCGGTCCTTCGGCGTGGTGAAGATGTCGCTGGTGACGCCGATCTCGACCAGCACGCCGAGATGGAAGAAGGCGGTGCGCTGCGACACCCGGGCCGCCTGCTGCATCGAGTGGGTGACGATGACGATCGTGTAGTTCTCGCGCAGCTCGTCCATCAGCTCCTCGATCTTCGCGGTGGCGATCGGATCGAGGGCCGAGCACGGCTCGTCCATCAGGATGACCTCCGGGCTCACCGCGATGGCGCGGGCGATGCAGAGCCGCTGCTGCTGGCCGCCCGACAGGCTGGTGCCGGAATCGCCGAGCCGGTCCTTCACCTCCTCGAACAGGCCGGCCCGCTTGAGGCTGGTCACCACGATCTCCTCGAGCTCGGCCTTGTTGCGGGCGAGCCCGTGAATGCGCGGCCCGTAGGCGACGTTCTCGAAGATCGACTTGGGGAACGGGTTCGGCTTCTGGAACACCATTCCGACGCGGGCGCGCAGCTGCACGACGTCGAGCTGCGGGTCGTAGATGTCGCGGTCGTCCATGGTGATCTTGCCGGTCACCCGGCAGCCCACGATGGTGTCGTTCATCCGGTTGAGGCAGCGCAGGAAGGTCGACTTGCCGCAGCCGGAGGGGCCGATCAGCGCCGTCACGGCGCGCTCCTGGATGTCGAGGTCGACGTCGCGCAGCGCGTGCTTGTCTCCGTAATAGACGTTGACGCCCTGCGCCACGATCTTGACCGGGTTGCCCGCCACCGCGGCGGCCGCGGCGACCGCGGTCGCCGAGTCGAGCTGGACCATGCTGTTCATCGGGCGGGACTCCCTGTCACCTGATCACCACCGGCGCTCGAACCGCTTGCGCAGCAGGATCGCCGCCCCGTTCATGACGAACAGGAACACGAGCAGAACCATGATGGCGGCCGCCGTCTTCGCCTGGAAGGCGATCTCGGGCAGGTCGGACCACAGATAGATCTGGACCGGCAGCACCGTCGCCGCGTCCGTGATGCTGGTCGCCGGCTCGACGATGAACGCCACCATGCCGATCATCAGCAGCGGTGCGGTCTCGCCGAGCGCGTGCGCCATGCCGATGATGGTGCCGGTCATGATGCCCGGCATCGCCAGCGGCAGGACATGGTGGAACACCGCCTGCTGGTGCGATGCGCCGACGCCGAGTGCCGCCTCCTTGATCGACGGCGGCACCGCCTTGATGGCGGCCCGCGACGCGATGATGATGGTCGGCAGCACGAGCAGCGCCAGCACCAGGCCGCCGACCAGCGGGGCCGAGCGGGGCAACCCGAAGAAGCTGAGGAACACGGCGAGGCCGAGCAGGCCGAACACGATCGATGGCACCGCGGCGAGGTTGTTGATGTTCACCTCGATGATCTCGGTGAGCCGGTTCTTCGGCGCGAACTCCTCGAGATAGATGGCGGCGGCGACGCCGATCGGCAGGCACAGCACGAGCGTGACCAGGAGGGTCAGGGCCGAGCCGACCAGCGCACCGCGGATGCCGGCGAGCTCCGGCTCGCGGCTGTCGCCGGCCGTGAAGAACATGGTGTTGAAGCGGTTCTCCACCATGCCGCGGTCGCGCAGCGCCTCCAGCCAAGCGACCTCCTGGTCGGAGACCTTGCGATTGGTCGCCGGCGTCAGATAGGTGACGAGCTGCCAGTCGCCGGGCCGCGCCGCGGCGCCGGAGGCGAGCGGCAGCAGCACCTCGCCGGCGGCGGCGCTCGCGCCGATGCGGCCGAGCTTGACGAGACCGCCGTCGACGGCGACCAGCAGGCTCGGCACCGTGGTGTCGAGCGGCTCCTCGGCCGCGGTCGCCTCGAAGCGCGTCTGGAGGGCGGCGGCCGTGTTGGTCAGCTCGGTCATTCGGGCCGAGAGGCTCGTCACCTCCTCGGTCGTTGCGGCGAGCCGCCGCTCGGCGGCGGCGATCTGGGCTGCGTTGCCGGCGGTGCGGGCGGCGGCGAGGTCGCGCTCGGCGGCGGCGCGGCTCCCCTCGATCGACTGGACGATGGTCCGCAGGCGGGCCGCCTCGGTGCGGGCCGTGCGGGCCTGGGCCGACAGGGCGCGCTTGACGACCGCGAGGGTCGCGGCGAAGTCGTCGGCGGTCGAGCTCAGCGTCACCTCGCCGGTGGTGCCGGAGACCGTCAGCGTGCCGCGGCCGGGCGTGCGCTCGATCCGGGTGCCGATGCCCTTGAAATAGAGGTCGGCGTCGTCGGAGACCAGCACCGGCACCTTGACGGTCTTGCCGATCAGCGACGGGTCGGCGAGGACGCGGCGGCGCAGCTCGTCGCCGGCGCCCGAGGAGAGGATGCCGTCGAGGGCGCGGCGGCCGAGCCGGCTGGTCACCTCCGGGAACTGCGCCCGCAGCGCGTTGCGCACCAGGAGCTGGAAGTCGCCGGCCCGGATCACGGCCGGATCCCCGGTGTTCTGCGGGTCGATCTCGCTGCGGTCGACCATCACCTCCATCTCCAGCACGTGCTGGGTGAAGGCCGGCAGGCCCTTCGCCACGATGTCGGCGAGCACGACGAGCAGGAACACCGCGGTCAGGACGATGGCGCCGATCCCGTAGGCGCGGAACCGCGCCTCGGCCCGGTAGCGGGCGCGGATCCGGGCCTTGGCGGCGTCCGAAGCGATGTCGACGGTGCGGGTGGTCGGAAGCGCGACGTCAGTCATATTGCTCTCGATACCGTTTGACGATCTGCATCGCGATGACGTTGAGGGTCAAGGTGAAGAAGAACAGGACCAGGCCGAGCGCGAAGGCGGCGAGCGTCTTGGCGCTGTCGAACTCCTGGTCGCCGACCAGGATGGTCTTGATCTGGACCGTGAAGGTCGTCACCGCCTCGAGCGGGTTGAAGGTGAGATTGGCGGCGAGCCCGGCGGCCATCACCACGATCATGGTCTCGCCGACGGCGCGGCTGACGGCGAGCATCATGGCCGAGACGATGCCCGAGAAGGCGGCCGGCAGGACCACCCGCTTGATCGTCTCCGACTTGGTCGCGCCCATGCCGTAGGAGCCGTCGCGCAGCGACTGCGGCACCGCGTTGATGACGTCGTCGGAGAGCGACGAGACGAACGGGATGATCATCATGCCCATCACCAGCCCGGCGGCGAGCGCGCTTTCCGAGGCGACGTTCAGGCCGAGCGTCTGGCCGAGCTCGCGCAGCCAGGGGGCGAGCGACAGGGCGGCGAAGAAGCCGAGCACCACGGTCGGGATGCCGGCGAGGATCTCGAGCAGCGGCTTGGCGACGGCGCGGACGCGCGGCGACGCGTACTCGGCGAGATAGATGGCGGCGAACAAGCCGATCGGGCCGGCGACCAGCATGGCGATCAGCGTGATCAGCAGGGTGCCGACGACCAGCGGGGCGATGCCGAAGGCGCCGGACGAGCCGACCTGGTCGGCGCGGATCGCCGTCTGGGGGCTCCAATCCAGGCCGAACAGGAAGTCGAGCGGCGACACCTTCTGGAAGAACCGGATCGACTCGAACAGCACCGAGAAGACGATGCCGACCGTGGTGAGCACGGCGACGCAGGCGCAGGCGAACAGCACCACCTTGACGACGCGCTCCACCCGGTTGCGGGCCCGGAAGCCGGCCGAGATCACCCGCAGCCCGTAGGCGACGCCGAGCAGGCCGACGACCGCGCCGGCGGCGAGGATCAGGCCGTCGGTGAAGCCGCGCAGCGAGGACCAGGTCTCGGCGGCGCGGGTCAGTGCCGGCGTCGCGTCGCCCGTGTAACGGGCCGAGGCGACCGCGACGATGTCGCGCAGGGCGGCGCCGCGCCGCAGCTCGTCGTCGAGCACGCTCGGATCGAACACCGCGAGCGCCCGGGTCTCGACGATGTGGTGGGCGATCGGGACGCCGACGGCGAACACCAGCAGCACCGGCAGCAGCACGCTCACCACCACATAGGCGCCGTGATAGTTGGGGCGGGAGTGGAACGGCACGGTCCGGTTGGCGGCGGCGGCGCGGTTTCGGCCGAGCAGGAAGCCGGCGACCACGAGAACGGCGAGGCCGCCGAAATACAGCAGAGACATGCCCTCGGTCCTTCGAAAGTCCGCACACGAAGCAGCCGGAACGCGATCGAGCAAAGGCGACGGACGGTAAGCGGCACGACAGCGGATGAAATGCGGGCGAGCGGATCGGCGGAGCGTGACGCGTTCGTGCGTGCCGAGACGACCAGCCACGACGACCAGCCGTCATCCGGCCACGGCGACGGCGGCTGCGCCATGGGGACGCAGCCGCCGCAGGTCGGTCGAACGTCAGCCTATCACGACAGCGGGTCGGCCGTCATCGGAACCAGCCCTTCGACATTCTTGCGAGAGTTGTCGAGCTGGGCCTTGGGAAGGGTCACGAGGCCCTTCTTGGCGAGATAGCCGTCCTCGCCGGTCGCCTTGGTCGAGACGTACTCGACCGCGAACTTGTCGAGGCCCGGGATCACGCCGATGTGCGCCTTCTTGATGTAGACGTACATGCGGCGAGCGCCCTTGTACTTGTCCGAGGCGATCGTGTCGAAGTCCGGCGCGACGCCGTCGAGAGCGACGCCCTTGAGCTTCGCGATGTTCTCCTCGAGGAACGAGTAGCCGAACACGCCGAAGGCGTTCTTGTTGGCCTCGAGCTTCTGCACGATCACGTTGTCGTTCTCGCCGGCCTCGACATAGCCGCCATCCTCGCGGAGCGTCTTCCAGGCCTTCTCGAACGCCTTGGCGTCGGCCTTCTTGAGCGCGTTCAACGCCGGGATCTGCTCGGCGCCCTTCTCCATGAACAGCTCGTGTAGCGAGTCGCGCGTGCCGGAGGTCGGCGGCGGGCCGAGCACCTCGATCTTGACGTTCGGCAGCGACTTGTCGATGTCGGACCAGGTCTTGTAGGGGTTGGCGACGAGCTTGCCGTCCGGGCCCGGGACCTCCTTGGCGAGCGCCAGGAAGAGCTGGCCGAGGGTCAGCGACATCGCCGGACCGGCCTTGGACTGGGCGAGGGTCAGGCCGTCGAAGCCGATGTTGATCTCGACGATGTCCTTGACGCCGTTCTTCTGGCACTGCTCGAACTCGGACTTCTTCATCCGGCGCGAGGCGTTGGTGGCGTCCGGATGGTCGACGCCGACGCCGGCGCAGAACAGCTTCATGCCGCCGCCCGTGCCGGTCGACTCGACCACCGGCGTCTTCACGCCGCCGGACTTGCCGAGCTGCTCGGCCACCGTAGTAGTGAACGGATAGACGGTCGACGATCCGACGATGCGGATCTGGTCGCGGGCCTCGGCGGCGCCGGTGAGCGCCAGGCCGGTCGCCGCGACGGCGCCGACGGCGATGAGGGAACGGTACAGCTTCACGGGGCTCTCTCCTGCTGGCAGACGCCGACCGATGCAGTGGGTCATTCCGCATCGAAGGGGCGATCGATCGCGTCTGGCTTCTGGGACGTCAGTCGTTTCCCGGTTGACCCGAGGACCGGTGCGACCAGTGCCGGCGACCGGTCCGAACCACGGCCCGGAGGTCCAGGTTCGGGGACTTTCTAGGGCCTCTCGATGACGTTTGCATGACAGAATAAGATAATGAAAAAATTCAAGAAATTGTCATCGTCCGGACGGCTGTCGCAATTCGCCGCGGTCATTCGGCGGGTTGCGCGGTATCGGGCTCCGGCAGCCGTTCGGCGAGCGACGGGAGCCGCACCGTGAAGGTGGCCCCGGCGCCGACCGTGCTGTCGATCACCAGCCGGCCGCGATGGCGTTGCAGGATGTGCTTGACCAGCGCGAGGCCCAGGCCGGTGCCGCCCTGGGCGCGGCTGTCGGCGACGTCGGCGCGATAGAACCGCTCGGTCAGGCGGGGCAGATGCTCGGGCGCGATGCCGGGGCCGTAGTCCTTCACGGCGACCGCGACCTCGTCGCCCTGCGGCGCCGTGGCGAGCGTCATGCCGATGTCGATGCGGCCGCCGCTGGCGCCGTATTTCAGCGCGTTCTCGACCAGGTTCTCGAAGGCGCGCACCAGCTCGTCGCGGTCGCCCGCCACGGTGACGCCGCTGGCCGGCGGCTCGAAGGCGACGGCGACGCCGCGCTCGGCGGCGAGCGGCTGCAGCCCCTCGACCACCTGGCGCAGCAGCAGGACGAGATCGACCGGCGTCTCGGGCCGCACATGCGCCTTCAGCTCGATCCGCGACAGCGACAGGAGGTCGTCGATCAGCCGCGCCATCCGGCTCGCCTGCGCCCGCATGATGGCGAGGAACTTTTCGCGCGCCGCCGTGTCGGTGCGCGCCGGGCCTTGCAGCGTGTCGATGAAGCCGGACAGCGAGGCGAGCGGCGTGCGCAGCTCGTGGCTCGCATTGGCGATGAAGTCGGCCCGCATCTGCTCGGAGCGGCGCAGCGGCGTGAGGTCGTGGAAGCTCACCATCAGGAGGCGCTCGCCGGCCGGCCGGCCCGGACCGGGCGGCAGCCGCACCGGCGCGATCACGGTCTCCCACCAGCGCTCGGTCGGCACCCGCTGGGCCATCTCGGTGCGGACCGTGCCGAGCGGGCCGGCCTCCTCGGCGGCGCGCCGGACGGCGTCGAGGACGCCGGGATGGCGCAGCGCGAAGGACAGCGGCCGCGCCGTGGCGAGCGCCGGCGCCACCTCGACGGCGCGCCGGTTGAAGGCCCGCACCAGCCCGCCGCGCTCCAGCACGATCACCGGGTCGGGGACGCCCGCGATGGTCGCGTCGATGACGAGGTCGCCGGCCTCGGCACCGCGGCCGCTCTCGGCGACGTCGGCGGCGCGGCGGCGGATGGCCCGGCGGACGTCGACCGCGAGCGCCATCGCCACGGTGGCGAACACCAGCACGGCCGGCAGCGGCGCCAGCTCGCGGGTCAGCACGGCGACGAGGAGGACGGCGGCCGTGATCGCCACGGCCACCCGGACGCGGCCGACGCTGTCGACGGCGGTGGCGAGCAATCCGCGCGCCCCGCCGGTCTCCTGCGGCTCGTTCGCCACGGCCATGTGCTTCCGCCTCGTGGTCCCTCGCGTCCCGCCGCGATCGCCGTGGCCGGCGGCCGCGGCGCGGTCGACGCAGTCAGCCGACGCGGTCAGCCGACGCGGTCAGCCGGCGGCGCGGTCGTCGCCCGCCGTCGCCGGGCTCGCCCGGGCCGGCGCGGCGTCGGCGACCCTCGCCCCCGCCGCCCGGCCGCGGCTGCGCTCGATCGCCAGCCACACCTCGCGCAGCCCGAGAATCAGCAGGGCCAGCGCGAACGGCACCAGATAGTACAGTAGCCGGAACAGCAGCAGCCCGGCGAGGAGCTGCTCCTTCTCGAACTGCCACAATGCCACCAGCATGGCCGCATCGAACACCCCGAGCCCGCCCGGCGAATGGCTGGCGAAGCCGAGCAGGGTCGCGGCGACGAAGATCACGGCCAGCGTGATGAACCCGATATAGGGCTCGTGCGGCACCAGCATGTACATGGCGGCGGCGCAGCAGCCGAGATCGACGATGCCGATCGCGATCTGCAGCAGCGTGAGCGGGCCGCCCGGCAGGGTCACCTCCCAGTTGCTGCGGCCGATCACCCGACGGGTCGTCCACACCCAGCCGACATAGGTGGCGAGCGCGATCAGGGTGACGATCGCTAGCCCCCGGTTGATCCAGGCCGGCACCTGATTGATGGCGGAGGCCGCCTCCGGCGCGATGGCGATGCCGAGGCCCAGCACGGTGGCGTTGCCGAGCCAGAACGTGAAGCCGGCGACGAAGCAGACCTTGGCGACGTCGATGGCCGACAGCCCGTGGCGCGAGTAGATGCGGTAGCGCACCGCGCCACCCGTGAAGGCGCTCGCCCCGACATTGTGGCCGACCGAGTAGCTGGTGAAGCCGGCCAGCGCCGCGATCCTATAGGGCACGTCGCCGCGGCCAATCGTGTGCAGCGCGAAATAATCATAGAACGTCAGCGTAAAGTAACCTGCGGCGACGAACGCGGCGGCGACCACGATGTCGAAGCGCGGGATCGCCTTCACGGCGGCGATCACCTCGTGAACGTCGATGCCGTGCAGCATCTTCCAGAGCACGACGGCCGCCGCCGCGATCACGGCCAGGCTGACCAGGAACCCGACCCGGTGCCAGCCAATCTTCCGGTCGAAGGCCTCCGAGGCCGCACGCAGCCGATCGTACATCTTGGGTCCTGGCGCTCCGTGCGGGGAATCCGGGCGGGGGGTGGCGCGCCCCGGCCGGCGCGCTGTTCGCGTCTAACAGAACGCCGTGCGGATTACGAGCGCGGGGAACTGCGACCCGTTCCCGCGTCGGCCGGCCCTCCGACCGCCCTCCGGCGGGCGCTTCGGACGGTACGGCTGCACTGTCCGGAGCACGGCCCGCGATGGACAAGCCGGCCGGCATCGGGAATTGTCCGGATGCTGCGGTGCCGTGGGCTCCGCCCGCCGGCGCGGGCGCCGGAGCGATCCGAGGGGGGAGAGGATGACCGAGACCGACAAGATGCTGGCCACCGTCGCGGACGGCATCGGCACCATGACGTTCAACAATCCGGAACGCCACAACGCCGTCTCGCTGGAGATGTGGGAGGCGGCCGGGTCGATCCTGGAAAACTTCGCGAGCGATCCGGCGGTGCGCGTCGTGGTGCTCACCGGGGCCGGCGGCAAGGCCTTCGTGTCGGGCGCCGATATCTCCAAGTTCGAGGACGAGCGGGCGAGCCAGGCCGCCTACGAGCGCTACAACGCCGCCGTGGACCGCGCCTCGACGCTGCTCTCCGACCACCCGAAGCCGACCATCGCGAAAATCCGCGGCTGGTGCCTGGGCGGCGGCGTCGGGCTCGCCACCTGCTGCGACCTGCGCATCGCGTCGGACAACTCCCGCTTCGCCGTGCCGGCCGCCAAGCTCGGGCTCGGCTACGCCTATAAGGGGCTGAAGAAGATCGTCGATCTGGTCGGTCCCGCCTACGCCAAGGAGATCCTCTACACGGCGCGCCAGTTCACGGCCGCCGAGGCGCTCGGCATGGGGCTGGTCAACCGCGTCGTCGCCACCGACGATCTCGACGCCTACGTGCAGGACTATGCCGTCACCATCGCGGCCAACGCGCCCCTCACCGTGGCGGCCGCCAAGGTGGCGGTCGGCGAGGCCGTGAAGCCGGACGCCGAGCGCGATCTCGCCCGCTGCGAGGCGATGGTGAACGCCTGCTTCGCCAGCCAGGACTACGTCGAGGGCCGCCGCGCCTTCATGGAGAAGCGCAAGCCGGATTTTCAGGGGCGGTAGGGCGGTTTCCGCCGAGGCCGACCCCACCCTCCGCTCATGCCCGCGAAGGCGGGCATCCATGGCGCCGCACCGTGCCGCCCCTGGGTCCCGCCTTCGCGGGGACGAGCGGAGACGGCTGCTTCGCACCCGCGAAGCGCGCCGGTCGGCACGGGAGCCATGCGCGAGATCTCTTGCGACCGGGACGGCGATGCAGAACACTCTGCGTCCCTCCATGACACGCACGCGCCGCGCGCGTCGCCGTTCCGGGTGACCCCATGGCTTCCGTCAGCCGCCGTCTCTTCGCCTCCCTGGCGTTCGTCACCGCGTTCGCGGCCGCCTCGCCGCTCGCCCTCGCCGAGGCGGACGTCAAGACCGACCTCAAGACCGTTTTGGCGCCGTCCGGCAAGCTGCGCGCCGGGCTCTATCCCGGCACGCCGACCTCGTATCTGGCGGGCGAGAACGGAGCTTCGCCGCGCGGGGTCGGCTACGAGCTCGGCAAGGCCCTGGCCGAGAAGCTCGGCGTTCCCTACGAGCCGGTGGTGTTCAAGAAGAACGCCGAGGTGCTGGAGGCGGTGCAGAGCGGCGCCGTCGACGTCGCCTTCACCAACGCCTCGGTGGCACGCGCCAAGGTGATGGATTTCGGCCAAGCCTATCTCGACATCGAGCTCGGCTATCTGGTGCGCGAGGGCTCGCCCGTGACCGCCGTCGACACGGTCGACAAGCCGGGCGTGAGGATCGGCGTCACCAAGGGCTCGTCGTCGGACGGCGTGCTGACGCGCGAGCTGAAGACCGCCGAGGTGGTGCGGGCCGAGACCGTGCTGCTCGCCGCGGATCTTCTGAAGGAGGGCAAGATCGACGCCTTCGCCACCAACAAGGCGACCCTCTACGAGATGGGCGAGAAGGTGCCGGGCGCCAAGGTGCTGGACGGCCGCTGGGGCATGGAGCGCCACGCCATCGCGATCCCGAAGGGCCGCGAGGCCGGCCTGCCGCTGGTGCGCGCCTTCACGGCCGACGTGAAGGCCAACGGCCTCGTCGCCGGCGCCGTCCAGCGCGCCGGCCTGCGCGGCGCCCAGGTCTCGGAGATGAAGTAGGCGAAGTTCCGAGAGCCTCTCCCGTCAAGAGCCTCTCCCCGCTTGCGGGGAGAGGTCGGAGTCCGCGCGATCAGCGCGGACTCCGGGTGAGGGGGCGCCCGCCACGCAATGCGGCGCTGATGGTTTCCAGCACGCCTGCGATGTTGTGCGAAACGTCGTTGTTCCAGAACCGCAGCACGCAGTAATTTCGGCCGATCAGGAACGCCTCGCGGACCGGGTCGCGTGGGTCGGTCGCATGCTGACCACCGTCGAGTTCGACGATCAGACGCTCCTCGCGGCAGACGAAATCGACGACATTGGGCCCGATCGGCTCCTGCCGGACGAACTTGTGGCCGTCGAGCCCGCGGGCCCGCAGATGCTGCCACAGCTTCGCTTCGACGTCGGTCGCATCACGCCGGAGCCGGCGGGCGATAGCGGTTTTCTTCAGGGAAGCACCGCGCATTCGGAGACGCCCCCTCACCCGGATCACCGAAGCGAGCTTCGGTGATCCGACCTCTCCCCGCAAGCGGGGAGAGGCTCGTGGGCGGAGAGGCTCCTGGACGAGAGGCGGCTGGTCGCGTCACGTCACGGCTGCTGCACGCCCGCCGCCTTCACGACCTCCTGCCACTTCTTGCGCTCGGCCGTGATGAAGGCCGAGAACTCCTCCGGCGTGTTGGGGGACGCGACGGCGCCGACATCGGCCAGCGTCTTCTGCACCTCGGGCGTCGAAAAGATCGCCTTCACGTCGGCGGCGAGCTTGTCGACGATCGGGCGCGGCGTGCCGGCCGGCGCGAACAGGCCGTGCCACGAGGTGGCGTCGAAGCCCGGCAGCGTCTCGGCGATGGTCGGCACGTCGGGGGCGATCGGGCTGCGCTTCAGGCTGGTCACCGCGATCGCGCGCACCGTGCCGGCCTTCGCCTGCGGCCAGGCCAGCGTCATGTTGTCGAAGGCGAGATCGATGTGGCCGCCGATCAGGTTGTTCATGATCTCGTTGGAGCTGCGATACGGCACGTGCGTCATCGTCGTGCCGGTCCTGATCTTGAATAGCTCGCCGGCGAGGTGGTTGGACGCGCCGACGCCGGACGAGCCGAAGGACAGCTTGTCAGGGTTCTTCTTCAGGTAGTCGGCGAGCTCGGCGACCGTGGTGACCGGCAGCTTCGGGTTGACGACGAGCAGGTTCGGTAGGGTCGCGAACAGCGACACCGGCTGAAAATCCTTCTCCACGTCGTGCGGCATGTTCTTATAGACGAACTGGTTGATCGAGTGGCTCGACACCGTGCCGACGAGGAGCGTGTAGCCGTCCTTCGGCGCGCGGGCGACGACGCTCGATCCGATGTTGCCGCCGGCGCCGGCGCGGTTCTCCACCACGAACGGAGTGCCGGTCCGCTGCTGCATCGCGTTGGCGAAAATGCGGGCGAACATGTCGGTGGTGCCGCCGGCCGTGAACGGCACCACGACGGTGACCTGTTTGGTCGGCCAGGCCGGGGCGGCGCCGCCCCCGGGCGCCGCCTGCGGCGCAGGGGATTGGGCGGCGGCGGTGCCGAGCGCGGCGGCGAGCGCCAGCGCGACGGCGGCGAGAAGCTTGGGCATGCGACGTCTCCACGGTCCCGCGCGTGTTCTTCGGCCGCCGGACCCGCGGGGCGTCGCAGGGCGGCCATGCTCGCCTCGGTAGGCGGACCGCCGGACCCGGTCAATCGGTAGTGCATCAGATTGACGAGCTGGTGCATCAGTGCCTATGAGGCGGAGAGATCCTGGCGGCGAATCGCCGGCCCGGGCTCGCAAGGCGCAAGGCGCAAGAGTGGTTTCGGTGGCGACGAGCCGGCACCTCTTACGCTCGTCCCCGCGAAGGCGGGGACCCAGGGGCCACGCGGCGTGTGGCTCTGGATTCCCGCTTGCGCGGGAATGAGCGGAGGGTGGGGCGACGTCGGCGGAATTCACTCCGGTCGCGAGGCGCGGCACGAAGGAGACCGAACCGCGTGAGCATCGTCGACCTGACCGCAGCCCGGGACGCCCGGGACGAGGCGGGGCCGCGCCTGCCGGCGGGCGCCACCGTCTACGAGCGGCTGCGCCAGATGATCGTGACGCTCGCGCTGCCGCCGGGCGCCGCGATCAACCGCGCCGAGCTGCAGGCGAGCTTCGGCCTCTCCTCGACGCCGGTGCGCGATGCGCTCACCCGGCTCGGCGAGGAAGGCCTCGTCGACATCAAGGCGCAGAGCGCCACGCGGGTGAGCCTGATCGACGTCACCGCGGCCCGCCAGGCCCAGTTCCTGCGTCGCGCCGTCGAGCAGGAGGCGGTGCGCCTGCTCGCCGCGCTGCCCGACAAGGAGTTCGAGCCGGAGCTGCGCGGGCTGCTCGACGCGCAGACGCTGCGTGCCGCCGCCGGCGACCTCGACGGCTTCGATGCCCTCGACCGCGCCTTCCACCGGCGGCTCGTCGAGCTGGCCGGCGCGCCCGATCTTTATCCGCTGGTGCGGGCGCGCTGCGGCCATATCGACCGTATCCGCCGTCTGCATCTGCCGGTGCGCGGCAAGGCCGAGGAGGTGGTGCGCGACCACGCCCGCATCCTCAAGGCGATCGTGGCCGGCAATGCCGAGAAGGCGCAGGCGCGGGTGCGCGATCACCTCGCCCGCTCGCTCGCCTATGTCGAGACGCTGCGGGCCGCCCATCCGGGCTTCTTCCGCGGCTGAGCGCCGTGTCGAAAGACCACCTCGTCGTCATTCCGGGGCGCGGCGAAGCCGCGAACCCGGAATCCAGCCGAGGCTTTGGAGTTCGCCGCTGGATTCCGGGTTCGGCGCTGCGCGCCGCCCCGGAATGACCACCGGGTTGATCGAGCGAAGACCAAGTGAACAAACCGAGCCGGGAGACACGCATGTATATCGGCGAGCAGCTCATCGCCCCGACCGACGCGCGGCTGCGGCTCTCCGCCCAGCTCGGCGCGCGCGGCATCGTCATCGACACGCGGCCGGCCCGCGAGGTGATCGAGGACGACGGCTCCTGGAACCCAGAGAAAGTCGCGGCGCTGCGCCGGCGCATCGAGGGCTTCGGGATGCGGCTCGACGGCATGGCCCTCGACGTCGGCTCGCTGCTGCTCGACAGCCTGCGCGCCCCCGACAAGGCGAAGGAGACCGCGGCGCGGCTGCGCCAGCACATCCGGGCCGCCGCCGCCGGCGGCGTGCCGATGCTCAAATACACGGTTGCGATGGTCGGCATCACCCGCACCGGCGTGGTCGAGGGCCGCGGCGGCATGCAGTGCAGCACCTTCCGGGCCGCCGACTA
This sequence comes from Rhodoplanes sp. SY1, assembly GCF_046000175.1. NCBI lineage: Bacteria > Pseudomonadati > Pseudomonadota > Alphaproteobacteria > Hyphomicrobiales > Nitrobacteraceae > Rhodoplanes > Rhodoplanes sp. SY1. The sequence goes on along the minus strand of NZ_JBEOMB010000100.1, from coordinate 41,609 downwards.
CCGGCCCGAGGCGGACGCCCGCTTCTCCTACTGGGGCACGGTGCTGCCCGAGGACGGCACGGGACACGGCGGGGGCGGGACGTCGCCGGTCGACCAGATGGGTGCGCCGGAGACCTGCGGCCAGGTGATGGCGAGCGCGGCCGGCGTGATCAGCGCGGCCGACGGCTGGCGGGCGATCGCGTTTCTCGTCTCCGAGCTGCTGCCGACCGCCGAGGCGGAGGGCATCAAGCTCGCCTGCCATCCGCACGACCCGGCCTATCCGCCGGGCGGCCTCAACGGCGTCCATCACGTGCTCGGCTCGCTCGACGGGATGCGGCGCTTCGTGGCGCTGGCGCCCGACAGCCCGTGCCACGGCTTCAACTTCTGCCAGGGCACAATCGCCGAGATGTCGACCGACCCGACCGCGACGGTGCTGGAGGCGATCCGCACCTTCGGGCCGCAGAAGCGCATCTTCATGGTGCACTTCCGCAACATCGCCGGCGGCTACCTCGATTTCCGCGAGGCGATGCCGGACGAGGGCACGGTCGACATGGCGGCCTGCATCCGCGCCTATCGCGAGGTCGGCTACGAGGGGATCCTCTGCCCCGACCACGTGCCGCTGTCCGACCTCGACCCTGGCCGCGAGCGCTTCTTCGCCTTCGCGCTCGGCTACACCAAGGCGCTCCTGCAGGCAGCGTGAATCACTCTTTTCAGCGCAGCGAACGTGATCTCGGCAAGGCGCCGGCGCTCCCTCTCCCCGCGTGCGGGGAGAGGGTCGGGGTGAGGGGGCGTTTCCGCAAAGCTCAGACTCACGGCGACGCCCCCTCACCCGGATTTCCCGCGCGAGCGCGTGAAATCTCACCTCTCCCCGCGCGCGGGGAGAGGTGAGGCTGCGGCGTGGCGCTGCTCTATCGCTCCACCATCCCCCGGCACGCCGCCCAGATCTTCTCCGGGGTCGCCGGCATGTCCATGCGCTGGCCGGCCGGGGTCGGGATCGCGTCGGCGATCGCGTTCATCACGGCGGCGAGCGCGCCGGTGGTGCCGGCCTCGCCGACGCCCTTGACGCCGAGCGGATTGGTCGTCGCCACTGTGTTCTCCTCGGCCGAGACGACCGGCGGCATGTCGGTGGCGCGCGGCATCGCGTAATCCTGGAACGAGCCGGTGACGAGCTGGCCCGAGTCGAGATCGTAGACGGCGCGCTCCATCACGGCCTGGCCGAGCCCCTGCGCCAACGCGCCGTGCAGCTGGCCCTCGACCAGCACGTGGTCGAGCACGACGCCGCAGTCGTCGACGGCCGTGTAGCGCACGAGCGTCAGCCCGCCGGTCTGCGGATCGATCTCCACCTCGGCGACGTGACAGCCGTTCGGAAAATTTTGGGGCGTGTCGGTCGCGACCCTGGTGTCGAGATCGTCCTCGCTCGCACCGGCGGCCTTCTTCTGTGCCGCGATGTCCGCCACCTCGAACAGCGAGAGGCGCCGGTCGGTGCCGGCGATGGAGAAGTCGCCGGCCGCATAGACGATGTCGGCCTCGGCCGTCTCCAGCGCGTCGGCGGCGATCTTCCGGCCCTTCTCCAGCACCACCGCGACGGCCTTCACCAGGGCGGCGCCGGCCGCGCTCGTCGTGCGCGAGGCGACCGAGGAGTTGCTGATCACGCCGTTGTCGCTGTCGCCGCCGGAGTATCTGATCTTTTCCAGGGGCACGCCGAGCTTCTCGCTCAGCACGCGCGGAAAGATCGTCGCGTGGCCCTGGCCGGTCGCCTGGGCGCCGAGCGCCAGCACCACGGTGCCGTCGCCGGGAAAGAGCAGCCCGGCGCCCTCGGTCGGCACGCCGCCGGCGTGCTCGACCATGCAGGAGAGGCCGACGCCGCGCAGCGTTCCGCGCGCTCTCGCCTCGGCCTTGCGGGCATCGCGGCCCGCATAGTCGGCGAGTGCCAGCGCCCTCTCGAACACGGCCGGAAAGATGCCGCTGTCGAACACGGTGCCGACCGGCGTCCGGTACGGGATCGCCTCCGCCGGCACCAGGTTGCGGCGGCGGATCTCGTCCGGCGCGATCCCGGTGAGGCGCGCCGCCTCGTCGACGAGGCGCTCGATCACATAGTTCGCCTCCGGCCGGCCGGCGCCGCGATAGGGCGCCGTCGGTGTGGTGTTGGAGAACACGCAGCGCACCCCGATGTCGACCCGCGGGATCGTGTACATGCCGGGCACGCAGCGCGCGAAGTTGATGGTGGCGAGGAAGGCCGCGACCTGCCCCACATAGGCGCCGAGATTGACGAGCGAACGCAGCCGCAGCGCCGTGAAGCGGCCGTCCGCATCGACCGCGAGCTCGCCTTCGAGGATCGAGTCGCGCGCGTGCGCGTCGGTGAGGAACGCCTCCGAGCGGGTCGACATCCAGTGCACGGGCCGCCCGAGCCGCTTCGCCGCCACGCACAGGGCCGGATATTCGGGGTAGGGCGAGCTCTTCATGCCGAAGGCGCCGCCGACATCCTCGGTGATCACCCGCAGCTTGCCCGGATCGATGCCGAGGATGCGGGCCATGTGGTCGCGGATCGGCCGCGCGCCTTGGGTGCAGACGCGCAGCAGATAACTGTCGGTCGCCGCATCGTATGACGCGGTGGCGCCGCGCGGCTCCATGCTGGCGACCATGATGCGCTGGTTGACGTGGCCGACGCGGGCGACATGGGCGGCGGCCGCGATCGCCGCGTCGACGGCGGCCGGGTCGCCGCCCTCGGCGGCGGTCGGGAACTGCCAGTCGAGGGCGAGATTGCCGGGCGCCTCCGGCCAGAGCTGGGGCGCGCCCCGCATCGCGGCCCGCTGCACGTCGACGACGGCCGGGCGCTCCGCGTAGTCGACCACGACGAGATCCGCGGCGTCCTGGGCGGCGAGCGCCGTCTCGGCGACGACGAGGGCGACCGGCTCGCCGGCATGCATCGCGGTCGCGGCGAGCGACGGGCGGAACGGCATCACGAGCGGCCCGGTCGCGCCCTGCATCGGCATGTGGGCGGCGAGCGTGCCGATCCCGGCCGCGGCCATGTCGTCCGCCGTGAACACGCCGAGCACGCCCGGCACGGCGAGCGCCGCCGCCGCGTCGATGCCGGTCACCACCGCATGGGCGTGCGGCGACCGCACGAAGACGCCGTAGGCCTGGCCGGGCAGCGCCGCGTCGGCGACGAAGCGGCCGGCCCCGCGCAGCAGCGGTGCGTCCTCGACCCGGTATCTTCGGAGAGCCGCGTGCGCCGTCGTGTCGTCCATCGGGGGTGCCTCGGATCACGTCTGCAAAGCCCCGCGGTCGGAAGCCGTCCGCGGGCATGGGAGCTTTGCATATTATGTCCGTCGTTCCGAGGTGCCGCGCAAGCGCCGAGCCGGCGACGACACGGCTCTGTAACGGGCCGCCGCTCAGCCGAACAAGGCGAGGCCGATCAGGCCGAGCGTGCCGACCGTGACGCGCCACCAGACGAACAGGCCGAAGCCGTGGCGGGCGACGAAGCCGAGGAACGTCTTCACCACGATCCAGCCGAACACGAAGGAGGCGACGAAGCCGACCGCGACCAGGATCAGGTTGCTCGAACTCATCTGGCCGCCGTTCTTGTAGAGATCGTAGGCGAAGGCCCCGACCATGGTCGGCATCGCCAGCCAGAACGAGAACTCGGCGGCGGAGCGCCGGTCGGCGCCGAGCAGCATGGCACCGACGATGGTGGCCCCGGCCCGCGACACGCCCGGGATCATCGACACGCACTGGATCAGCCCGATGCCGAGATACACCTTGAGTGGGAACTCGGTCGCCTCGTCGTAGCGCGGCTTCAGGTCGAGATGATCGACCAGATACAGCACCGCCGCCCCGGCGATCAGCGAGAAGCAGATGATCCACGGGTTGAACAGCACCGACTTGATGAAGCCGTGGGCGATCGCCCCGACGATCGCGGCCGGCAGGAAGGCGATCAGCACGCCGAGGACGAAGCGGCGGGCATACTCGTCGGAGAAGAAGTGGGTGGCGAGCAGCAGGAGCTTGCGGAAGTAGATCGACAAGAGCGCCGCGATGGCGCCGAGCTGGATCAGCACCGCGAAGGTCTTGCCGAAGTCCTCGTCGTCGAAGCCGAAGAAGTGCTCCACCAGGAGGAGGTGGCCGGTGGACGACACCGGCAGGTATTCGGTCAGTCCCTCGATGAAGCCGAGGAAGGCGGCCTTGAACAGATCGAGCAGCATGCGGGGCTCCGGACCAGACGGGCGGGCAGGGCCCGCGGACGGCTGCGCGCTTGTCGCAGATACCGGCCCCGGCCGGCAAGGCGGCAATGCCGGCCGATGGGTGAGGCCAGCGGTCCGGACGGCCTTCCGCAACCGTGCGCCCGGAATTCACCGCATTGGACCGGCATGAGAGAGGGGCGGACGGCCGGACGCGGGAGCGTCCGGCAGCGCGATCCGCCCGGCGCGGAAACCGTACCGGCCGAGAATGTCCGCCGGGGGGCTTGCCGGCCGGCGGCCGGGGCGGCAAGGTCGGCCGGGCATGCGGTTGCGTCGGGCCGGTCCGGCGCGCGTTTCGGTTGGCTCACGCCGGTGTCGGCCACGCAGGTCTCGGTTCACGCAAGTCCATGATGTTGACGCTGTTTCATCAGCCTTTGTGCCCGCAGTCGCGGTTCGTCCGGATCGCGCTCGGCGAATACGGCGTGGTGCCCAACCTCGCCGAGGAGCGGCCGTGGGACCGCCGCCAGGAGTTCCTGGTGATCAATCCGGCCGGCACCACCCCGGTGCTGGTCGAGGACGGCCGTCCTCCGGTGGCGCACCCGGCCATGATCGCCGAGTATCTCGACGAGACCCGCGGCAGCGGGCTCGGCGAGCACCGGCTGCTGCCGCAGGAGATGGCGGCCCGCATCGAGGTGCGGCGCCTGACCATGTGGTTCCTGGAGAAGTTCCACACCGAGGTGTCGGGCCCGCTGGTGCTCGAGCGGGTGTTCAAGCGCCACATGACGGTGAAGCAGGGCGGCGGCTCGCCCGACATCGACGCGATCCGTGCGGCGCTGTCGAACATCCGCTATCATCTCGCCTATATCGGCTGGCTGGTGCGCACCCGCGACTGGCTCGCCGGACCGCGCATGACCTATGCGGATCTCGCGGCCGCCGCGCATCTCTCGTCGGTCGACTATCTGGGCGATGTGCCGTGGCACGAGGACGAATCGGCGAAGACCTGGTACGCGCGCGTGAAGTCGCGCCCGTCGTTCCGGCCGCTGCTGGTCGAGATGCACGCCGGGATCGCCCCGTCCAAGACCTACGCCGACCTCGACTTCTGACCGACCCGTCCGCTCCCGACTTGACGGTGCTGTCGGCGGCGCTGCGGGCCGAGGCGACGGCGCTCGGCTTCGACGCCGTCGCGATCGCGTCGCCCGACGCGCTCGGCGACGCCGGCGCGCGCCTCCGAGACTTTCTCGCCGCCGGGATGCACGGCGACATGGACTGGCTCGCCGACCGGCCGGAGCGGCGGACCTCTCCGCGCGGCCTGTGGGCGGACGTGCAGGCCGTCATCATGCTCGGCGTCAATTACGGGCCGGCCACGGACCCGCGCGAGACGCTGGCGCAGCGTGACCGCGGGGCGATCTCGGTCTATGCCCGCGGCGACGACTATCACGAGGTGATCAAGCCGCGCCTGAAGGCCCTGGCACGCTGGCTGGTCGCCACGGCCGGCGGCGATGTGAAGGTGTTCGTCGACACCGCCGCCGTGATGGAGAAGCCGCTCGCCGCCAGCGGCGGGCTCGGCTGGCAGGGCCGGCACACCAATCTGGTGTCGCGCGACTTCGGCTCCTGGCTGTTTCTCGGCGCCCTGTTCACCACCCTGCCGCTGCCGCCGGACGCGCCGGCCGAGGACCGCTGCGGTTCCTGCCGGGCCTGTCTCGACGCCTGCCCGACCGACGCCTTCGTGGCGCCCTACCGGCTCGATGCGCGCCGCTGCGTCTCGTATCTGACCATCGAGCACAAGGGCCCGATCCCGCCCGAGCTGCGCGAAAAGCTCGGCAACCGCATCTACGGCTGCGACGACTGCCTGGCCGCCTGCCCGTGGAACAAGTTCGCCCAGGCCGGTCGCGACGCGAAGCTCGCCGCGCGCGAGGCGCTGAACGCGCCGTCGCTCGCGGAGCTGGCCGGGCTCGACGACGCGGCGTTCCGGGAAAAATTCCGCAAGACGGCGATCAAGCGCACCGGCCGCGACCGCGTGGTCCGCAACGTGATGATCGCCATCGGCAACAGCGGCGACGCGGGCCTCGCCGACGCCGCGCAGGCGCGCCTCGCCGACGCCTCGCCGCTGGTCCGCGGCGCCGCCGTCTGGGCGCTGTCGCGGCTCCTGCCGGCGGACGAGTTTTCGGCGTTGGCCGCCTGCCACCGCGCCGGCGAGACCGACCCGCAAGTGCGGGAGGAATGGACGCTCGGCGTCTCCCAGAACGATGCCTCGTCACCTCTCCCCGCGCGCGGGGAGAGGTGACGCCCAAGGGGCGGCGGGTGAGGGGGCGCTGCGAGGATACGGAGACGCCCCCTCACCCGGAGCCCGCGCCTGCCGGCGCGACCTCGGACCTCTCCCCGCGCGCGGGGAGAGGTTAAGGTGGCCCGAGTCTTGGACTGGAGTGACGAATGACCACGCTGATCTGCTTCGGGTTCGGCTACAGCGCGCAGCACTGGGTCGCGGTCCATGGCGGCCGCTTCGACCGCATCGTCGGCACCACCCGCACGGCCGAGAGCGCCGCCGACCACGCGGCGCGCCACTACGGCGGGCGCGAGGTCGAGGTGCTGGTGTTCGACGGCACGTCGGCGTCGGCCGAGCTGACCGACGCGGTGCGCGAAGCCGACGCCATCCTGATCTCGGCGCCGCCCACCGAGACGGGCGATCCCGTGCTCGCCGTTCTGGGTGACGCGATCGCCGCGGCGGCGCAGGCCGGCCGGCTCCAGAGCATCGTCCTGCTCTCGACGCTCGGCGTCTATGGCGACCACGGCGGCGCCTGGGTGGACGAGACGGCGGAGCTGCGCCCGGTCGGCGCCCGCAACAAGGCGCGGGTCGAGCAGGAGGCCGCCTGGATGGCGCTCGGCGCGCGCACCGGCGTGCCGGTCGCGAGCCTGCGGCTCGCCGGCATCTACGGTCCGGGCCAGGACGCCATCGTCAACATGGAGAAGGGCCGCGCCTGGCGCATCGTCAGGCCGGGCCAGGTGTTCAACCGCATCCACGTGGTCGACATCGCGCAGGCGATCGAGGCGGCGTTCGACAAGCGCGCGCACGGCGCCTTCAACGTCGCCGACGACGAGCCGACCCCGCCCGGCGACCCGGTCGTCTTCGCGGCCGAGCTGCTGGGCCGCGAGCCGCCGCCCGAATGGCCGTTCGAGGAGGCCGTCAAGCATCTTCCCCCGATGGCGGCGAGCTTCTACGCCGAATGCAAGCGCGCCAAGACCGACAAGCTGAAGCGCGAGCTCGGCGTCACGCTACGCTACCCGACCTATCGGGAGGGCCTGCGGGCCGACTTCGCGGCGCGGCAGAGCCACTGACCTAGCCCCACCCTCCGCTCATGCCCGCGCAGGCGGGCATCCAGAAGCCGCGTGCGAGCCGCTCCTGGGTCCCCGCCTTCGCGGGGACGAGCGCAGGCGGGGGCGGGCGGCGCGGTTCCGGCTGTGACGAAGTTGCGATACAACTCCGTCCATGATCGCGAATCGCCTCGCCCCCGCCGCGGCTCTCGCCGTCCTGGTCCTGCTCGCCGCGCCGGCGGCCGCGCAGGACAAGGGCACGGTCGATCCCAAGCCGTTGCCGCCGCTCGCCGATCCGAACGATCCGAAGACGCCGGCCAAGCAGCTCTTCGGCCGCAAGACGACGCCCTCGTCGCTCGAGGCGCGGGCGATCGGCTTCTACTCGAAGGGCTGCCTCGCCGGCGGCATCGCGCTGCCCGTCAACGGGCCGGCCTGGCAGGTCATGCGCCTGTCGCGCAACCGCAACTGGGGCCATCCGAACCTGATCGACATGCTGGAGCGGCTGGCGGTCGACGCCCGCCGGGCCGGCTGGCCGGGCCTTCTGGTCGGCGACCTGTCGCAGCCGCGCGGCGGCCCGATGCTCACCGGGCATGCCAGCCACCAGGTCGGGCTCGACGCCGACATCTGGCTCACCCCGATGCCCAATCGCGAGCTGACCCGCAAGGAACGCGAGGAGATGTCGGCCACCATGGTGGTGGCGCGCGACCGCAAGGACGTCGACCCCGCCGTGTGGACGACCGGTCATGTCGGCGTCATCCGCACCGCCGCCAACCTGCCCGGCGTCGAGCGCATCTTCGTCAACGCGGCGATCAAGAAGGCGCTGTGTCGCGACGCCGGCGCCGACCGCGGCTGGCTCCACAAGGTGCGGCCCTATTGGGGGCACGACTACCACTTCCACGTCCGCATCGTGTGCCCGGCGGGCGAGACCGACTGCAAGCCGCAGCCGCCGGTGCCGGCCGGGGACGGCTGCGGAAGCGAGCTCGACTGGTGGTTCCAGGAGTCCGTGCTGCATCCGCCGCCGCCCAAGGAGCCGCCGAAGCCGCGCCCCGGCCCGACCTTGGCCGAGCTGCCGCCCGCCTGCCGCGTGGTGCTGCAGTCGCCGTGAGGCGGCTCATCGTCCCTGATTGTTGTTCGAAGGGGGGCGGCTCGGCACGACCTGCTCCCTCCCCACGAAACCCGGGTCTACCCGGGTTTCGCAACTAAGCTGCAAAAGTCGGGCAAGCCCGACTTTTGTTGGGGGAGGGTCGGGGAGGGGGGTAAGCCACGAACTCTGAGGGAACGATCGACGTAAGCGCCTCGAACGACGCGGCCGGTCACACCTTCTCCAGCGCTCCCAAGAGATCCGCCACCACGTCGTCCTTGTGCTCCAGGCCGGCCGAGAAGCGGATCAGGCCGTCGCCGATGCCGAGCTCGGCGCGCTCGGCGGCCGACAGGCGCTGATGCGTGGTGATCGCCGGATGCGTCACGAGGCTCTTGGAGTCGCCGAGATTGTTGGTGATGGCGCAGAGCTTCAGCGCGTTCATGAAGCGGAACGAGCCCGCCTTGCCGCCGGCGACGTCGAAGGCGACCAGCGTCGAGCCGCCGCGCATCTGGCGCTTCACGACCTCGGCCTGCGGATGATCGGCGCGGCCGGGGTAGACCAGCCGCTCGATTTTTTCGTGCCCGGCGAGCGCGTCGGCCACGGCGGTGGCGGTCGCCGTCTGACGTTCGACCCGTAGCGAGAGCGTCTCCAGGCCTTTCAGCATCACCCAGGCGTTGAACGGCGACAGGCACGGGCCGGTCTGCCGCAAGAGCATGTGCACGTGGTCCTGGATGAACTTTTCGGACGCCAGGATCAGTCCGCCCATGCAACGGCCCTGGCCGTCGATGTGCTTGGTCGCCGAGTATACGACGCAGTCGGCGCCGAGCGTCAGAGGGCTCTGCCACACCGCCGTGGCGAACACGTTGTCGACCACCAGCACGGCGCCGGCGGCGTGCGCGATCTCGGCCACCGCGGGGATGTCGATCACCTCGAGGGTCGGATTGGTCGGGCTCTCCAGAAAAAAGAGCCGCGTGCTCGGCCGCACGGCGGCACGCCACTGGTCGAGGTCGCGGCCGTCGACCAGCGTCGAGGCGACGTCGAAGCGCGGCAGGTGGTCTTCGAGAATCCACCGGCAGGAGCCGAACAGCTGCTTGGCCGCCACCACGTGGTCGCCCGCCTTCACCGGGCCGACCAGCGCCGCCGTGACGGCCGCCATGCCGCTCGCCGTGGCGCGCGCCGCCTCGGCCCCCTCGAACGCCGCCATGCGGTGCTCCAGCATCGCGACCGTCGGGTTGGAGAAGCGCGAGTAGAGGAACCCGCCGGACGGGCCGGCGAAGCGCGCCTCGCATTCCTCGGCGCTCCCGTAGACGAAGCCTTGCGTGAGGAACATCGCCTCCGAGGTCTCGCCGAATTGCGAGCGCAGCGTGCCGGCATGGACCAGCCGGGTCTCCGGATGCCAGTCGGCCCCCGCGGGGCCGGGTACGGCGGGGCGGGCGGAGCTCTGATCGGACGGCATCGACGCGGCCTCCTCGGGCAACAAAAATCCCGGCCGGAACGGATCCAGGCCGGGCGCGCGCGTCCCCGGCCTTTTAGCAACCTTCTTTAACGTGGCGGCAAGCCGGCCGGCTCAAATGACCACGGGATAAACGGGCTCATAGCGGCGGGCGCTCTTTCCGTCAAGCCGGCCATCCGCTAGACACCGAAGATTACGCGCGTTTTCGAGTATCGCCGGCCGTCGCTGGCGCGCGCATCGAGGAGGCGTCCGTGCCGCTCGCCTTCGGCCCCGCCGACCGGGGCATCCTGCCTGACCGGATGATCGCCGCGCTGAGCTCGTCCGGCGGCATCCTCACCGCCGTGCCGTTCGCCGACGATCAGATCCAGCCGGCGAGCCTCGACCTGCGGCTCGGCGAGGTCGCCTATCGGGTGCGGGCGAGCTTTTTGCCGGGCCCGCGCGCCACCGTGGCGGAGCGCATCGACCTCCTGAAGCTGCACGAGATCGCGCTCGGCGACGGCGCCGTGCTGGAGACCGGGTGCGTCTACATCGTGCCGCTGATCGAGGGGTTGAAGCTGCCGGCCGATGTCGGCGCCGCGGCGAACCCGAAGAGCTCGACGGGCCGTCTCGACGTGTTCACCCGGGTGATCACCGACGGGGCGCGCGCCTTCGACCGCATCGACCCCGGCTATCATGGGCCCCTCTATCTGGAGATCAGCCCGCGCACCTTCCCGGTGCTGGTGCGCGAGGGCTCGCGGCTTTCGCAGATGCGCTTCCATCGCGGGCGTATGGTTGTGACGGGCGACGATCTGGTCGACCTCCAGGCGCGCGAGACCCTGGTCGACGAGGAGGGGGCGGATCTGGCCGAGGGCGTCGCCGTCGGAGTCGACCTCGCCGGCTTCGGGCCGGACGGGCTGATCGGCTACCGGGCCAAGCGTCACACCGGGCTGATCGACGTCGATCGCCGCGCCCGCTACGACGTCGCCGAGTACTGGGAGCCGCTGCGCGCCAATCGCGGCAAGACCCTCATCCTCGATCCGGACGAGTTCTACATCCTCGCCTCCAAGCAGGCCGTGACGGTGCCGCCCGACTTCGCCGCCGAGATGGTGCCGTTCGACCCGCTGGTCGGCGAGTTCCGGGTCCACTACGCGGGCTTCTTCGATCCCGGCTTCGGCTGCGACGAGGCCGGCGGCCACGGCTCGCGCGCCGTGCTGGAGGTGCGCTCGCACGAGGTGCCGTTCATCCTGGAGCACGGCCAGACGGTCGGTCGCCTCGTCTACGAGCACATGCTGGCCCAGCCCGACCAGCTCTACGGCGAGGGCATCGGCTCCAACTACCAGGCCCAGGGCCTCAAGCTGTCGAAGCATTTTCGGGCGTGACTTCGCCGCAATAAGCCGCGCCGCAGGCGCGGCGTGCCCACGCGGTTCCGCGGACGTGGCAGGTCAAGACGGCGTGGGCACGGCGCGTGCCGCGCCTCTGCCCACGACCGGGCTTTGCGCTGCACGCGCTGTCCGCGCATGATGGCGTGATTTCAATTGAAGCCGGGCGTTGACATTTCCGTCAACGACGCCATTTCATGCATGCGACCCGCCCGATTTCGTGGCTGAACGCTGCCCGCAAAACCTTCGAGACGTTCCCTCGGGAGGTGAGGCGCGACACCTTCAACGCGCTGACGTTCGCGGCGGAAGGCCACAAGGCGGATACGGCGAAACCGTTCAAAGGCGTCGGCCCCGGCGTGTTCGAGATCGCGATCGCGCACCGTGGGAACGCCTATCGTATCGTCTATGCCGTTCAGCTCGGAGCCGATGTGATCGTGGTCGACGCATTTCAGAAGAAGTCCAAGACCGGCATCAAGACGCCGCAGGTCGACGTCGATCGCATCCGCGACCGCATCAGGCGTTTGAAGAACTTCTTGCGATGACCGACGACGACCTCGTGCTGATCCGTGGCAGCGGCAACGTCTTCCGGGATTTCGACGAGCCGGACGCCGATCTCGATCAGGCGCGCGCCGTCGTGGCGGCGGCCATCATCGGGGTGCTCGAACGCCGCAAGCTCGGCGTGCGCGCCGCCGGCAAGGTGACCGGGATCGCCGCGTCGGAGTTCTCGCGTATCCGCAATGGCCGGCTCGACCGGTTCACGCTCGACCGGCTGATCACGATCCTCGGCGCGCTGGACCGGCAGCTTCGGGTCCGCGTCGCGATCGATGATCGACCCGCGGCGCTCTCCGCCCCGGGCTGACCCGGTCACGCCCCCTCCGACACCATCTGGGCGACCGGGATGCGCAGGCGCGCCTGGGCGCCGTCGGGCGGGTAGTCGAGCGTCACCTCGGACTCGAGGCCCTGCGCCAGCAGGCGCTCGATGATGGTGTGGCCGAAGCCGCGCCGGGTCGGCGGCGTCACGGGCGGACCGCCGGCCTCGCGCCAGTCGAGCACCAGGTGGTCGTCCTCGATCCGCCAGCGGATCGCGATGGTGCCGGTCGGCACCGACAGCGCGCCGTATTTCGAGGCGTTGGTGGCGAGCTCGTGGAGGACGAGCGACAGGTTCTGCACCGCCTCCAGCCGCAGCATCAAGGGCGGACCCTCGAGCGTGACGCGGCCGCGCTCCGAGCCGACGAACGGCCACAGCTGTGCCCCGACCACGTCGGCCAGCGGTGCGCCCTGCCAGTGCTGCTGGACCAGGAGGTCGTGGGCGCGCGCCAGCGCCTGGATGCGGGCCATGAACTTCTGCTCGAAGTCGGCCGTGTCGGTGCTGGAGCGCATGAGCTGACGGGCCAGCGCCTGGATGACGGCGAGCAGGTTCTTGGTGCGGTGGGAGAGCTCGTGCATCAGGAGCTCGACATGCTCCTCCCGCCGCTTGCGATCGGTGATGTCGGTCGACACGCCGATCAGCCCGATCACGGCGCCCGACGTGTCGCGCAGCGGCGACTTGGTCGACAGGAACACGCGCGTCACTCCGTCCGGGCTGGTGAAGGTCTCCTCCAGCTTCTGCGTCTCGCCCGTCTCCATCACGGCGCGGTCGTTGGCCCGGATCGTCGCCGCCTCGCCGGGATCGCCGTAGAAGTCGTTGCGACCCTGCACCTCGTCGAGCGGCTTGCCGATCACGGCCAGCACGGCCGCGTTGGCGATCAGCATGCGGCTGTCGCGGTCCTTGGCGTAGATCAGGTCGGGCGTCGAGGCGGAGACGGCGGCGAGCAGTGCCGTGGTGCGCTCCAGCTCGGCCTTGGCGGCGTTGCGCTCGCGCACGATCGCGGCGGCGGTCTCGAAGGCCTGGCGGACGTCGACCAGCTCGCGGATGCGCGGCTCGTCGGCCGGCGGCGGCTCGCCATGGGCGAGCGCCAGTGCGGCGCCCTGCAGGGCCCGCACCGGCGCGGCGATGCGGTGCGCGAACACGGCGGCCAGCAGGAGCGCCAGCCCGGCGAAGGCGCCGCCGGTGGCGAGCAGCGCGAGGGCACGCCGCTGCGGCGCCTCCAGCACCTCGCGCGGGATGCCGATCACGGCGGTCCAGCCGGTCACGGAGGAGCGGCGGAACGCGTTGGTCTGGGCGACGCCCTCCCAGGTCACGTTGTCGAAGCGCCCCTCCATCGTTCCGCCGGTCGCCGCGGCGACCAGCTCGGGGCGGGCCGGGTTGCCGACGAAGGTCTCGGGCTGGTGCGAGCGGGCGACGAAGATGCCCTTGCGGTCGACCACGGCGGCGATCCACGGGTCGGGCAGGCCCGCCTCGCGCAGCACGTCCCCGAGGTCGGTCGGATCGATGCCGGCGGCAAGCGCCAGCGTCGTGGCCCCCTCGCGCCGCACCGGCACGGCGATCAGGGCCACGGGCCGGCCCGTGAGGGCGCCGGTCACGAGGTCGGTGACGACCAGGCCGTCCGCCTCGAAGACCGGGGCGAGGGGCGCCATGTCGGCGCGGCGTGGCAGCGCCGCATCGAGCTGCCGCCGCGTGCTGACGATCTGCTGGCCGTTGCGGTCGACGAGCGCGATCGGCTTGCCGATCCGCTCGGCCGTGGCAGAGGCGATGCGGTGGAAGGTGGCGCGGTCGTCGGCGGTCGCCGGCACCAGGATCGCCAGCACCCGCAGCGCCTGCTCGACCGCCAGCACATGGGTGTCGATCAGCCGGTTGGTCGCCGCGGCGATCTCGGCGGCGCGGCGCTCCAGCGCGGCGCGCTCGGCCCGTGCCTGCTCGACGATGACGACACCGGCGAAAGCCAGCACGGGCAGCAGCGTGGCCGCGACCAGGACGAGCAGCCGGGTTCGGATGGTGGGCGCACGCGCAACGGGCCGGCCGTCCGGAACCGGCGGTCCTGTCGTGTCTCGACCCAAACGCGCTCCCCGCCCGGTTCGGCCGCGCCCCTGCGTCGGCCCCGCGACGGTTCCAATGTATGGAGCTTTTACATGCGAGGCAATCGCACCACCCTCGGATGCGGCGTTGCCGTCGTTGGGCCGCCGCGGGCCGCGGGTCCGCCATGGCGGCGGAGCCTCTTGCGGCGCCCCGGTCGCCCCGGGTAATCTGCACCCCGTGCGGGCGTAGTTCAGTGGTAGAACGACAGCTTCCCAAGCTGTATGTCGTGGGTTCGATTCCCATCGCCCGCTCCAATTTAGCGAACAATGGCAATCGCTTGGTCGGCCTACCGCTGATCTCGCGTTCCCGCGTTCCCCATCGCGTTCCCCATCGGTGATTACGATCCGTTCTTCGACGTCCGATGGGCGAGTCGAAGCTCGGCAACCTTCCGGCTCTTGCCGATCGTGCCGCGCACGTACCGGGCCGTGGTCGACGCCTGGGTGTGCCCTGCCGCCGACCGGATCAGGTCGAGGTCGGCGCCGGCGTCGTCGGCCTCGGAGATGCCGCCCGACCGGGCGTCCATGTTCCAGACCGCGTCAGGAATGCCGGCCGCCCGGGCGATGACGCGCCACTCGCGGGCGTAGGCGTGCTCGGCGTAGGGACGCCCGGCCGTCTCGTCGATGATCAACGGCCCGACCCGCCGCTCGGCCGGCACCTGGTCGAGCAGGGCGAGCACCAGCGGGCAGAGCCGCAGATCGTGGGCGACCATGGCGCCGGTCTTGGTGGTCTCCTTGGTGACGGTCAGGTCCGAGCCGATGTCCGACCAGGTCAGCCCGCGTCCCCATCGCCGGCCGCCGAGCACAATCCCGGTCGGCACCTCGCGCTCGCCGAGCGGCTGCCACTCGCCGATCACGTCGCGCTGGCGCAGCGCCGTCTCGAACTGCAGGGCGGTGCCGAGCGCCAGCGACAGCCGGCCGGCCTCGATCGCCTTCGGGATGATCGCCTCGACGTGGGCGAGCTCGAGCTTCATGCGGCGCCGGCCCGGCTGCTTGAACCGGGCTTCGTCAAGGATCGCGGCGAGCCGGGCGCAGTGGGCGTGCTCGGCCGTGACGCCGTAGGCGAGCAGCCGCCGCAGCATGGCGACGATGCCGTGCGCCTTACGCACCCGCTCCGGGCCGCCCGGCCGGGCCGGCTTCTTCGCCTCGTCGTACCAGCGGCGGAAATCGGCGATGCCGAGCGCGGCGAGCGCCCGCTTACCGAAGGCCCGCTCGATCACGCCGAGCACCTGATCGTAGGTTCGGCGCGTGTTCCATTTCAGATCCCGGTACGGGCTCGCCGGATCGTGCTGATAGAGGCGGATCAGGCTCGCCAAGGTGCCATCGAAGGCGCGACGCTCGTCGCGCTGCCCGGCCGACCAGGCGAGCATTTCCGCCTGCAGCCGCCCGCATGCCGCGGCGATCAGCGGCCGATCGTGCGGGTCGGCGCGGTCGTAGTGGAGCCGCACCGTCTTCGGCTGGTAGCCCTTGACGACAAGGTCACGGCGCGCCGTCCAGTAAAGCCGCTCCGTCCCGTCGCGATTGTGCCGGACCTTCAGGCCCGGGGTGTCGTCATCGCAGCGCATTGAGGTTCTCTCGTCCATCGGGTTGAGACACCTCAAGCGTAGTCAGGCCGTAGCGGCGGTTCCAGAACGCCGTGACGGCCGGCCAGTATCGCCCGCCCATCACGGGATCGATCCGTGGCAGCCCGTCGCGCTCCAGGACGTGCGCCTTCGCACGCCACTCGCCGGGCTCTTGGCTGAGCCGGCGGGCAATCTCGGCCTCTGACGGAAAGAGGCCGAGATCGCGGGAAGAGGGCGAGCGGCGCGCCATCGGGACGAGCTCCTACGCGCGTCCGACGGCGCTGTTGCTGATCAGCGCCGCGTCGGCGGCGAACCGCTCGGCGATGCCGCGCAGGTCGTCGACGCCCATTGCGACGAAGCGGTGACCGGCCGTGGTCGTGATCTGGACGACGCATTCCGAAACGTCACGTCGGTTGGCGAAGACCTTGGCCGAGATCAGATCCTCGATCGTGATCGGGTCGGTATCGGCCGGGTCGGCAGGGGCAGTCTCGGTCTCACTCATTTCCGTTCTCCGTGTTGCCAGTCCATCCGCCTTCGGTTTCGTCGTCATTGCCGGCATCTGACGGGCCGAGCACAGGGACGACCGGGGGATCAGAAATCACGCGTGCGGCAGGGAACTGCCCGGGCCAAAAGGTCGCGCCAAACGCGAAGCAGAGGGCGCGCCGAATCGCGCCGCGGATCTCGATCACGGTTTCCCCGTCGCTGACCGCGTCGAAAACGAGCGCGGCAAGATGCTTCTCAGAGTCGGGCTGCGGCCCGTATCCGGGAGGGACATTCAGCCGCGCACGCTGCTCGGCGTAGACCGGCGCCCATTCGCGGTGACGGAGATAGTCGTCGTGGAGTGACCGCAGACCGCCCCCGTAGGACCAGAACGCGCGCCCCTCCAAATTCTCGGCGCCCTCGAAATAGGGCGGTGCACAGGGGTCGAACTCACTGTCCGTCAGCCATGGCCGCGGGTCGTTGGCGAAGTCGACGATCGAGCGGTCGGCATCAGCCTCGAAGTAGCCGCGCTGCGTCGCCGCGAGCCGAAACCGGCGTTCGATGAAGTCGGCCGCGACCACATGCGGAACACCGGCGCCGTCGAGACGCTTGTGCACCGCCATCTCGATCAGGTTGCCGAGCGAATAGAACCTGCTCTTGCCCTTACCCTCGTCGATCGCCGGGAGGCGGAGGTGGCCGAGGCGGCTCCACAAGATGACCTCGCCACGCGACGCGCCAGTGGCCGCCTGCATCATACTCGCGGAGATCTTCAGGGTCTGGTCGGCCATGGCATCCTCGTTTCGGACAATATGTGCCCGAAACGAGCGCGGGTCAATATCGGACAGTAAGTGTCCAAAAGAAAGCCCACCCGGCGGACCGGGCGGGCTGGTGCTGCTACTGGTCGGCACGACCAGGGATTAGGCTCAAGTCATTGACGTAGCGATTGAAAAGCTCAGGCTTGAGCCAAATGACCACTGTTTCCATGTCGTGGCGATAGGGGATCATCCCCTCGCCGCGGCGGATGCGATATCGCTCGGCCTCGGCGCCATCGATCGCGGGCTCGGCGATTCGTCGCCTGCGGCGCGGGCCTTTGATCGACTTCATGACAGCCTCCGGACGCGCACGCCGCAGCGCTGCGGCTGGACGGCGGACGCCCGGCCGGCCGCGAAGCCGGCGAGCGCCGAGACGAGCGCGGCGAACACCGCGACGCCGACGAGGGGCTCGATCATGCCGCGACCTCCCGATCGGGCGGGACGTTCTTGTGCGGGTCGTAGCCGAGGCGCTCCAGCACCACGAACGACCGCGTCAGCATCATGTCGAGCAGCTCGGCGATGTCCCGGAGGTGGTCCCGCGTCATGATCCAGCCGTCCAGGATGTCGGGCGCCAAGCTGCGTTTCGTGAGGTCGTCGAAAAGCTCGGTGAGCCCCTTGTCGTCGCGGGCGGCGCCCTCGACCGCCATGCGGATGCGCGGCAGCCACGCCGCGGCCCATGCCTCGTTCGTCCAGTCGAACGGAACGGTCACGCCCTCGAAGGTCAGCGCCTTCCGCGCTTCGGCGGACATCGGGCGTCGCTTCTTTCGCGGCGCTGAGGACGGCACGCCTGGACGTGCAGGGTCGTTCGCGCTCACAGCGCGCTCTGTCTTCGTCATGATTCCCTCCGATGGTTGCCGGCCTGAGGCCGCCAGGGCGCCCCGCGAGGCGCCCGGACTGCATCAGCGGTCAGGCGGCGATGGCGGGCGCCTCGGCCGGCGGCTGGCCGTTGTAGCGGTCGAGCGCAGCGACGAGGTCCGCGTCCCCGTTGGCGACGGCGATCTCGTAGGCGTCCAGGATGTTATCGAAGCTCATCGCGTCGAAGATGGCGAACAGCTCGGCAGTGCGGTTGGTGGTCTGTGCGGTAGCGGTCATCTCTGCGGCTCCTCTTGAGATAATTTCAAGTCGGATTGATATTATCCGCAGTAGAGGCGATGTCAAGCGCGCTTGATAAAAAAACAAGTGCGAGCTATATTCCCTCCATGATTTCCCCGTCCCAAATTCGCGGCGCTCGCGCGATGCTCGGCCTCACTCAAGCCCAGCTCGCTGAAGCAGCAGGCATTTCAACAACGGCCCTCAACAACATTGAGCGTGGGTCGGCCGATCCGAAGGTTTCGACCCTTTCGGCGATCCGCACCGCCCTTGAAGCGGCCGGGATCGAGTTCATCGCAGAGAACGGCGGCGGCCCTGGTGTGAGGCTCAAGAGATAACTTGTGAGGCCGATTGCACTGTTCCGGAAGGTGCTTAGCTCGTCTAGCATCACAGTTCGGCCAACCGTTAACCATCGCGTTCGGGCACGAAATGTCGCCTTGCCGGATCTCTTCCAAAGCGCTACATTCGTCATCGGAGGCGGCTACGAAGTAGCCGCGCCATTCCGGGGCCCACGCGATTATTTTAGCGTGGGCTTCCGCGTTTCTGGGGACTCGTTTAGAACGAGACCCCATGCTCTTCGTTTACCTGGACGAGTTCGGTCACGTCGGACCGTATTTTGGCCGACATCACAGCCGTTTCAACCACAGCCCCGTGTTTGGGCTGGGGGGCATCATTCTTCCTGACGCGGCTGTTCGAGCCTTCGCGTCGTTTTTCCTCGAACGCAAATCTGACTTGCTAGGATTTGAGATCAAGAAATCAGGCAAGCAAGCGTATGAGTGGGAAAAACATGGAACTAATCTGTTCACGACAAAGTCAATAATCAAGTATCCTGAAATACGAGCCACAACATTTCGCATCATAAACAGGATCAAGCAGTGCGACGGTAGAATCTTTTATTACGGCCGCGAAAAAATAAAGAACACCGAAGTTGTAAATCCAACTGGCTTATACAAAACTGTTTTTGCGGAGGCGATTCGAAGACTTGATAGGCTATGCGAAGATAGGTGTGAAAATTTCGTTATCGTTGTTGACGAGAACTCTGCCAGGAAAGAACTGCTCGAAACAGCAGTCAAGACGATGTACGGCAGTCATCGTGCCGTTAGACTGGTAAGTCCGCCGTTCGAAGTTGAAAGCTACTTAAACCAGAATATTCAGGCCGCTGACTGGATTGCGGCTATAGTCGGAAGGTTATGGTGCCACCGTCTTGAGCCCCATGAATTCCTCGATCTGGAATCGTACAAAAAATATTTTTGGGAGCGCATACACACTGTTGCTTCTCACAGTTCCGTAATGGAAAGAACGAAGCCGATCCCTCAGAAAACGATTGAGCGGATCACTAAGACGATCACGGAAGAAGCTTCGATCTCTGTTTCTGAGACTGCCATCGCTGCAGCTTACAAACGGGCAATCACTTACAAAGCGACCGAAACACGATCCGACGGCGACGAGGGTGACGCCAGCTGATTCCTCGCAGCAATAACGGCCGGAGCCCGCGAGCCCCGGCCGCCTATGTTCCGCCGGTTCGTCCGCGGTCGGAACGCTACTGATCACGTCACCTGATCACTACGCCGCGTACCTCATCAGATTGGCAATGCGCATTTCATCAGCTTGATGGCGTCGCTGTTCGCCAGGCTGCCGCCGACCCGCTTAAATGCGTCGAACAGAACGTGCGGCTTCGACGAGTAGGGATCGCGCACGAAGCGCAACCCGAGCCTGTCGATCACAACCGGCGGCGGCCCGCAAGTCGCGGGCGAGCCCGGGATCCGCACCGTCGGCATCACGCTGACCGGCCGCGGCCTTGAAGCCGCGAGCGGTCGCGGCCTTTGCGAAAGCCCGCGGGAACCCTGCCTCTCGCAGGAATTCCTCGAACGATCGCGGATCGTTGATAGTGGCGACGTCGAACGCCGATTTGACGCTGATGATTCGGGCCGACGTGTTGGACGGCATCGCGACGAGCGACACCTCGAACAGAGCCACCGATTTGAGGAGGCGGTTGCCCTGCCGGGTGCGCTCGGCCTCGCGCGCCCGGTAGCCGATCGAGAGGCCGAGCGCACCGTCCTTGGCGAGGGCGTAGGCTTCCCGGGCGCGCGGCACGTCGAGCGTGAGCCGGCCTGTCATCTTCAAGCCGACGTCGTCCTCGACCGCCGACAGCCACCGGCCGAGCGGCTGCGACTGGTCGTGGCTCCACAGCATCGCCGGCATCGTGTCGGCGGCGCGGTGCTCCGCCAGCGACTTGGTGTAGGCGCCAGGCGCGACCAGGTCGCCGTGCCCGTCCGGCATCCCGCCGAAGGTGGAGGCGTAGCCGACGAGCTCGCCCTGCTCGGCGCCGGGGGCGAATTTCAGTGCGATCGGGAATGAGAGGCGTTCAGCTTCGGTCATGCGGCCACCTGCAAACGACGGAGCGACGAGCCGCGAGGCCCGTGTTGCTTCCCTCGTGGCCCGACATCGCGTCGGCGCCGGCAAGGTGGCTCTTGGAGATGCCCCGACATCGCGTCGGCGGCACCGTCTTCGAAACCGCCCATAAGGTAAGCGCATCGGGTTGTGTCGTCAATGTGTCGGCCTCCTGTGTTTCATCGTGCGCACCTCAGAGTGAAATTCAAAGCCGGGTGCGCATTCTCTAAGTGGCTCTGAATACGAGAGAAAACAGCCGTTGATTTCGCCGAAAGTGCGCACCTCGAAATCATACGGGCCAATTAATTCTATGCGTGTGTCCCACGCGGTTAGCGCCCCCTGATAGCTGGCAAGATGCGGATCCCGGGGGGGGTGTATTCGGCGCGGCCGAAAGGGGGGGCTTCGAATTTCGCGGCGCTGCGAACGGAGGACCCCGAGCGGTCCTTGCCCCCAAGGGCTGTCGAGATGCTGACCCGGGCAGGGGGGGGCGTGGAACCTTTTTCCGTGCCGGCTATGGAGAACGATTGATCCGCGCGGTCCCGACCTTGCCCGTCTGGAGATGCGGACCCGGGCGGGAGCCTCCGATCTCGGGGCGTCATACCCAACGGACCGCTGACGGTGTTCGGTGTGCGCAGCCGCGAAATAGAACTGAAAACCTGCCCTGTTCGCCTGGACGCCCCTTCCCCGTTCGGGGTCTGGCCGCTATCTGTCCGCGTCACATCCGAACCGGCTGTCACATCGGTCACATAGTCACAACGGCGGGAGCTACGCATCCTCGCCCCCCTCGTCGTCACCACGCTCCATTGTGACATTGTGACCGTTGTGACAGGGGGTCTGGTTGTGACAGGGGTGCGCGTACCGGCCCCTCCCGAGCTTCACCACCTCGCCGGCCCTTGCCATCCGCACCAGCATTTGCCGGGCATTCTGGTTCGACATCCCCGTGAGGTCGGCAACTTCGGTCGGTGACAGCCCCTCGCCGGCATCTCTCAGGGCGTTCAGGACTTGGGTGCGCTCGTCGGTGCGCTGCACCTCGGCCGCCTCGCCGAGCAGGTACCAGCGCCCGGCGTCGAACCGCAGCGCGGCCTCCCGCTCCTCCACGTCCCGGCCGCGCACGTACAGGGTGACGCCGGCCGCCGTGCGGTCGAGCACCAGCGTCGTGTCGGCGCAGGCCGAGAGGCCGTTCGATCCCGACAGCGATTCGAGTGGATCGTCGGCGCCGCCCTTCCTGGTGTGGTGCAGCACCAGCACCGAGACTCCGTGTCCTGTCGCCCACTGTTGCAGGGACGACAACGCAACGTAATCGTTTTCGTACGAGTTTCGCGCCGCATTGCCGGCCGGCTTGATGCGCTGGAAAACGTCCACCACCACGAGCGCGGGCGAGGCGACCGACGTGCGCCACTCGTCCAGTGCCTCCAGGAAGTCCGGCCCAAGCTCCGGCGACTCGGTTGCCCATTCCAGCCGCGACAGGTCGGGCCGCGTCCGCTCGTCTGGGAATAGGGTGCGGACGCGCCGCTGGATGCGCCGCGGCCCGTTCTCCAGGTCGATATACAGCACGTCGCCGGCCTCGCACGGCACGCCGCCAATCGCCGTGCCGCCGATCGCGACCGCGACCGCGAAATCGATCGCCAACCACGTCTTACCGAGCTTCTGCCGACCCGCGAGAATGGAAAGCCCCTCGGGCACGAATCCCGGGACTGTCCACCGCAGGGGCTCGAATTGGGTCGCCATGATGCCGTTGGTGCCGGTGCGGACGAAGCCCTTCGGCGCCCGCTTGCCGTTCCTGCGGTCCGGCCGGTGTGCCTTCGGGGCTCGCGTCTCCACGGTGTACGTCTCGGGGTCAACCAGCATAGCGCCGCCCCCCTTGGACGATATCGTTGAGGTCGTAGCCCTCGCGGAGCGGCATTATCAGCCGCACCTCGGACCCGGCATCCTGCCATCGGTCGGCGACCGCTTCCGCGGCCCGCTCGCCGCGGCCCGAGGCGTCATGGTCGACCGCGACGAAAAGCGACTCGATGCCGGCGAGCACAGGGCAGGCTTCAAGGTGGCCGGCGTCGAGCAGCGCCCATGCCGGCGTGGCGCCGACCTCGGGCAGAAGCCGCAGGCTCAATGTCGATTCGATCCCCTCGCCCACGGCGAGCGCGAGCGTCACCGCGTCGTCAGGGTCGAGCTTGATGGCGCCGCCGGCTGTCGGCCCGAAGGCAAGGCGGGACTTGCCCTCGACCTCGCCCTTGCTGCCGTCGGCCGCGATCGCGGTGCGGTGGATTGCCTGCGGCGCGTCGGTCCGGATGTTCCGCACCAGCGCCACCATGCAAGCCGTCCGCGAGCCGGCGAACGGGCAGCCAGGGTGCCAGCGGATCGCCTCGCCGGCCGCGTCGGCGGGCAGCTCGAGCCCGCGGCGACCGAGGTAGGTTTCGACGGGCGAGCCGGCCGGGTGCCGAGCCTCGGCCCACAGGGCGAGGGCGCGAGCGGTCCTCTCAGCGTCGGTTGCCGGCGGCGGCGGGGTGCGCCCGACCAGCGCCGGCCGGCTGTCGAACCGACGCCCGATGCCGAGGCGGTCCCGGACGTGGTCGCGGCAGACGCCGAAGTCGTCGCCGGCAAAGCTCGTGACCAGGAAGCCGTCCGGAGCCCGATGGTCGAGCCGGACCGAGAGCGAGCGGTCGCGAGGACTGTGACCCGGGCCGGGGCAGAGAATGTTGCCGCGGCTGACGTCACCGCCGAGCGCCTGCGCGGCAGCCTGGAGGGTCGCCATCAACATGAGCGATCCCCCCAAGCCAGTTCGGCGACGGTGTCGGCGACCGGCCGCGTCAGCCCGAACCGTGCCGCGACGAAGGCGGCTTGTCGGGACCAGCGATGATCGGTATCTTCTGCAACGAGCCGGCCGCCAAACCGCTCGTTGATTTCAGCCCGGTTGCCGCCCGCCAGCGGCGCCGGGCTTTCACTTTTCGTCTTGCGCATACGCGCTCCCGTCGGTTCCGACGGGGAACGTGGTGCAGCTAAATCAACGGGCTATGCCGGCTTCCCAAGCTGTATGTCGTGGGTTCGATTCCCATCGCCCGCTCCAATCCCGAATTTGCCATCGGTCTGGTCGGCCGCTCGCCATTGCGACGAGCGCCCGGAGCGGCGCCTGATCGGGCCGCGATGTCCCCGCCGGCGGACGAACAAGTGCCCCGCGCAGCGCCGGGCGGCCATGCGGCGCATCGGGTTTCTACGGATTCGGGCGGGTCGCGCCGCAAGCCCCGCGCGGCGCTCGGCCCACCGGTCGTAAATGCCTGCAGCGCCGCGGTATTTGGCTCCGATCGCGGGTTCCTGCGAGGCCGGCCGGGCGGCGCCGGAAAACCGCCACTCCATTGCCCTCATGCCACAATTGCGCTAAGCCGCCCGCTCGGGAAACTCGTGACTGGAGGGACGGATGGCCGATCACGCCGCCGTGGACTACGAGACTGCGTCGGGTAACGACCTGGCCCAGCACGAAGCGACCTATCGCGGGTTCGTGCAACTCGTGAAGTGGGGCGTCGGCTCGACCGCCCTCGTCCTCGTCCTGATGGCCATTTTCCTGGTCTGACGACCGTTCCGGACGGCGGCGCCCGCGGTTCGCTCGCCGGCGCCCGTCCGGTCATGCCCTGCGCAGGAGACACCATGAAGATCGCGATTTGTGCCGAGGCGGACGCTGCCGAACCGCGGGTCGCCGGAACGCCGGAAACCGTGAAGAAGATGATGGCGCTCGGCGCCGAGGTCGCGGTCGAGCCCGGTGCGGGCGTGAAGTCCGGCATCCTCGACGCCGACTACCAGGCGGCCGGCGCGACCGTGACGCGCGACGCCGCGCGCGACGCCGACATCGTCCTCAAGGTGAAGCGCCCCAACGAGATGGAGCTCACCGGCTACAAGAAGGGCGCCATCGTCGTCGCCATCATGGACCCGTACGGCCACCAGGCGGCGCTCGAGGCGCTCGCCCGCGCCGGCGTGATCGCCTTCGCCATGGAGCTGATGCCGCGCATCACTCGCGCCCAGGTGATGGACGTGCTCTCCAGCCAGGCGAACCTCGCCGGCTACCGCGCCGTCATCGACGCCTCGGCCGAGTACGGCCGCGCCTTCCCGATGATGATGACGCCGGCCGGCACGGTGCCGGCCGCCAAGTGCTTCATCATGGGCGTCGGCGTCGCCGGCCTGCAGGCGATCGCCACCGCGCGCCGCCTCGGCGCCATCGTGACGGCGACGGACGTGCGCCCCGCCGTGAAGGAGCAGGTGGCGAGCCTCGGGGCGAAGTTCATCGCCGTCGAGGACGAGGAGTTCAAGCAGGCCGAGACCGCCGGCGGCTACGCCAAGGAGATGTCCAAGGAGTACCAGGCGAAGCAGGCGGCCCTCGTCGCCGAGCACGTCAAGAAGCAGGACATCGTGATCACGACTGCGCTGATCCCGGGCCGCCCGGCGCCGCGGCTGATCACGGCCGAGATGGTCGCATCGATGAAGCCCGGCTCGGTGATCGTCGATCTGGCGGTCGAGCGCGGCGGCAATGTCGAGGGCGCCAAGCCCGGCGAGGTCGTCGAGATCAACGGCGTCAAGATCGTCGGCCATCTCAACGTCGCCGGCCGGCTGGCCGCGTCGTCGTCGGCGCTCTACTCCAAGAACCTCCTCGCCTTCCTCGAGGTGCTGATCGACAAGAAGACCAAGGCGATCGCGCTCAACTGGGACGACGAGATCGTCAAGGCGACGGCGCTGACCAAGGACGGCGCGATCGTCCACCCGAACTTCGTGCCGAAGACGGCGGCCTGACCGCCGACCGCGGCCCGCATCGAGACAACGCGGCCTCTCCGCGCCGGACGAGGTCGCCCGCATTCCGAGGAGATATGCGATGGAGCATGTGGCAAGCGCGATCGACCCGTTCATCTTCCGGCTGTCGATCTTCGTGCTGGCGGTGTTCGTCGGCTATTACGTCGTGTGGGCGGTGACGCCGGCCCTGCATACGCCGCTGATGTCGGTGACCAACGCGATCTCGTCCGTGATCGTGGTCGGTGCGCTGCTCGCCGTCGGCGTCGCCCTGGTCGGCGACGACAACGGTCCGCTGCTCGCCCGCGCGCTCGGCTTCGTCGCCCTGGTGTTCGCCTCGGTGAACATCTTCGGCGGCTTCCTGGTCACCCAGCGCATGCTGGCGATGTACACCAAGAAAAAGAAGTGAGCGGGACGGCGGCCGCCGTCGTGACAGCAGGCTGATCCGGGCGAGGGGGGCCGGATCGCCGCAGCGGTTTGTCCCGCCCCTCCTCGTCGGCCGCTCGCTCCGGCCCGGATCGACGGCACGTCGCGCTGCGCAGCGCTGAATGAGGACGATGTGACATGAACGCCAATATCGCCGCGCTTCTGTATCTGGTTGCAGGAGTGCTGTTCATCCTGGCTCTGCGCGGGCTCTCCAGCCCCGAGTCGAGCCGGCGCGGCAACTTCTTCGGCATGACCGGCATGGTGATCGCGGTGGCGACGACGCTCGCCTCGCACGTCCCGGCCGGCCCCGGGGCCTGGGCCCTGGTGGCGCTCGGCATCGCCATCGGCGGCGGTATCGGCGCCGTCATCGCCCGGCGCGTGCCGATGACCATGATGCCCGAGCTGGTCGCCGCCTTCCACTCGCTGGTCGGCATGGCCGCGGTGCTGGTCGCCGCCGGCGCCCTCTACGCCCCGGCCGCCTTCGAGATCGGCACGGTGGGCAACATCCACGGCGCCAGCCTGGTCGAGATGTCGCTCGGCGTCGCCATCGGCGCCATCACGTTCACGGGCTCGGTGATCGCCTTCGCCAAGCTTTCGGGGCGGATGAGCGGCGCGCCGATCATGCTGCCCGGCCGCCACGTCATCAACATCGCGCTGTTCCTGGCGATCGTCGCGTTGATCGTGGTGTTCGCCCGGACCGAGAGCTACACGGCCTTCTGGGCCCTGACGCTCGCCGCCTTCCTGTTCGGCGTCCTGATCATCATCCCGATCGGCGGCGCCGACATGCCGGTCGTCATCTCGATGCTGAACTCCTACTCGGGGTGGGCGGCCGCCGGCATCGGCTTCACGCTCGGCAATTCGGCCCTGATCATCACCGGCGCGCTGGTCGGCTCGTCGGGCGCGATCCTGTCCTACATCATGTGCAAGGGCATGAACCGCTCGTTCATCTCGGTGATCCTGGGCGGCTTCGGCGGCGAGGTCGCGGGTCCGGCGGGCGGTGCCGAGGCGCGGCCCGTGAAGCTCGGCTCGGCCGACGACGCCGGCTTCATCATGAAGAACTCCGGCAAGGTGATCATCGTCCCGGGCTACGGCATGGCGGTGGCGCAGGCCCAGCACGCGCTGCGCGAGCTCGCCGACAAGCTGAAGGCCGAGGGCGTCGAGGTGAAGTACGCGATCCACCCGGTCGCCGGCCGCATGCCCGGCCACATGAACGTGCTGCTCGCCGAGGCCAACGTGCCCTACGACGAGGTGTTCGAGCTCGAGGACATCAACTCGGAGTTCTCGCAGGCCGACGTCGCCTTCGTGATCGGCGCCAACGACGTGACCAACCCGGCCGCCGAGGAGGATCCGTCCTCGCCGATCTACGGCATGCCGGTGCTGCAGGTGTGGAAGGCCGGCACCGTGATGTTCTCCAAGCGGTCGCTCGCCTCGGGCTATGCCGGCATCGACAACACGCTGTTCTATCGCGACAACACCATGATGCTGCTCGGCGACGCCAAGAAGATGACCGAGGAGATCGTGAAGGCGCTCGGGTGATTTCTCCCCGCGCCATCGCGCCCCGCGCGGTCGCGACGACGGTTCAGGCACGGCCCCGAAAGGGCCGTGCCTTTTTCATGTCGTGCGCTGCTTCGTCTCGCACGATGTGGGTCCGCGCGATGTCGGTGCGCGCCATGCCGTTCGTCGCGGCGTTGCTGGGTGGCGCCGTGTCTGCTGTCGTGCTCGGAGCGCCGCCGCTCGCCGCCTTCGAGGCGCCTGCCGCCGCGCCGCTTGCCGTCACGCCGACCGTCACCTGCCCGGCGGGCGAGGCCGCGTCGGTCGTCACCGAGCTGTTCCTCGGCCGCGACGCCGGCGGGCGCCGTGTCGTGACGCAGGCGCACTTCGCCGACTTCCTCGCCCGCGAGGTGACGCCGCGCTTTCCCGACGGGCTGACGGTCTACGACGCGCGCGGACAGTGGCGCGACGCGACGGGCCGGATCACCCGCGAGGCGACGAAGGTTCTTCTGATTCTTGCGCCGGCGCAGGAGCCGTCCGCCGACACCGACCCCAAGCGCCCGAGCCGTGCCGAAAAAATCGCGGCGATCGTCGACGCCTACAAGCGCCGCTTCCGCCAAAAGTCCGTGCTGGTGCTCACCCGCCCGGTCTGTGCGCGGTTCTGATCGGCTCATCCCGGCGCGTTTGTTCACCTCTCCCCTGCGGAGACTTTGGACATCTCGGTCATTCCGGGGCGGCGCACAGCGCCGAACCCGGAATCCAGCCCAGAATGTCGAGTTCGCCGCTGGATTCCGGGTTCGCGCCTTCGGTGCGCCGCGGAATGGCGCAAAAAAAAGGCGCGGGCCGGAGCC
The DNA here is from genome assembly GCF_046000175.1 of Rhodoplanes sp. SY1. Lineage (NCBI taxonomy): Bacteria > Pseudomonadati > Pseudomonadota > Alphaproteobacteria > Hyphomicrobiales > Nitrobacteraceae > Rhodoplanes > Rhodoplanes sp. SY1. The sequence continues at coordinate 13,436 of NZ_JBEOMB010000100.1, read as the reverse complement.
CGCGCCTTGCTTCACTCGATCTCGTCGAACGACGTGGCGCCGGCGGACCGGCGCCCTCGCCGTGATCAGATCAGCCCCAGGCCCTTGAGCACCGAGAGCATCACGGCGGCGGCGGCGACCGAGCCGATCTGGCCACCGCAGTTGGCGCCCATCGCGTGCATCAGGAGGAAGTTCTTCTTGTTGTAGCGTTGGCCCTGCGCCTGCACGACGCGGGCCGCCATCGGGAAGGCCGAGATGCCGGCGGCGCCGATCAGCGGGTTCATGCGCCCGCCCGACAGCACGTACCAGAGCTTGCCGAACCCGACGCCGACCACGGTGTCGAGGCAGATCGCCACGAAGCCGAGCGCGAAGATGGCGAGCGTCGTCGGCTTCAGGAAGTCCTCCGCCGCCATGGTGGCGCCGATGGCGATGCCGAGGAACAGGGTCGCGATGTTGGCGATCTCGTTCTCCGACGCCTTGGTGAGCCGGGTGACGGCGCCGCATTCGCGCATGAAGTTGCCGAGCATGATCGACGCCATCAGGGGCAGCCCCTTGGGCGCGATCAGGCCGGTGACCACCGTCACGACGATCGGGAACAGCAGCTTGGTGTTCGCCGACACGCTGCGCTTGACGGCCGGCATCGGCGTCGTGCGCTCCTTCTCGGTGGTGAGCGCCTTCATGATCGGCGGCTGGATGATCGGCACCAGCGCCATGTAGGAGTAGGCGGCGACCGAGATCGGGCCGAGCAGCTGCGGCGCGTATTGCGAGGCGACGTAGATGGCGGTCGGGCCGTCACAGGCGCCGATCACGGCGATCGACACCGCCTCGAGATGCGGGAAGCCGAGCGCCAGCGCGAGCAGCAGCGTGAGGAAGATGCCGCACTGGCCGGCGGCGCCGAACAGCAGGATCTTGGGGTTCTCCAGCAGCGGGCCGAAATCCGTCATGGCGCCGATGCCGATGAAGATCAACAACGGGAACAGCTCGTTGGCGATGCCCATGTTGTAGATGCTGCGGATGAAGCCGGTGTCGTCCTTGGCCATCGCCTTGAGCGCCTCGGGCGCCGCCGGCCCCATGGCGTCGAGCACCTGCTTGGCGCCGATGTCGATACCCTGGTGCATCAGCTCGCTGCCCGGGATGTTGACGAGCAGGCAGCCGAAACCGATCGGCACCAGCAGCAGCGGCTCGACGTCCTTCTTGACGCCGAGGAAGATCAGCGTGCCGCCGATCGCCAGCATGACGATCTGCTTGAGGCCGCCGAGCGTGACGAGCGCCTGGACGCCGTCGGTCAGGCCCAACAGGCCGTTGAGAATGCCTTCGAGCATGGTCTGCGTGCCCCCGTCTAGCCGTTCTTCGCTTTGCTTCCGGTCTCGGACGAGAGCGGGAAGATCTTCTTCAGAAGCTGGATGGACCAGATCAGGATCGACAAGGTGAGGAACGTTCCTCCTATGCCCACGACCATCATGGTCAGTCCGAAGGTCAGTTTGTCCATGCTGCATGTCCCATGATCGTGGTGACCCGTCACATCGCGGCGCCACGGACGGGGCCGTCGCAACGTTCCCTTGTCCGAACGGCCCGAAACCAATATGCCGCGAGTCGGGTGATGATACGCAGCCGAACCCGCGGCAGAAACAGTGAAAACCCCATGTCCGCATCGCTTTCGACGCGCTTGGCTGCCTTTCTCGAAATGCATCACGTGATGTCTCTCGCCACCGCGGGGCCGGCCGGCCCGCACGCCGCGAGCCTGTTCTACGCCTGCGACGGGCCGGCGCTGGTGTGGGTCTCGGAGGAGGGGGCGCGGCACTCGCGCGATCTCGCGGCAACCGCCGCGGCGGCCGTGACGGTCGCGCCCGACACGGCCGATTTCGCTGCGGTGCGGGGGGTGCAGATGCACGGTCGGGCCGTGCGGGTCGACGATCCGCAGGAGGCGGCGCGGCTGCGCGGCCTGCTCGCCACCCGCTACCCGTTCCTGCAACGCCTCGACGCGCTGCCCGAAAGGCTCAGGTCGGCCGTCGCCCGCGTCGCCGTCTACCGGTTCGATCCCGACGAGGCGGTGCTGATCGACAACTCCAAGGGCTTCGGCCACAAGGAGACCCTGGTGCTGCGGCGCGACAGGTAGGGCGGCCGCCGCTGACGTCGCCCCACGCTCCGCTCATTCCCGCGAAAGCGGGAATCCAGGGCCATGCCGTGCGGCCCCTGGGTCCGCGCCTGCGCGGGGACGAGCGGAAATCGAGGCGATATCCGTACGACCGAAACGACTCGCGCTGCCGGCGGCGGCGTCCGAAGAGGCGCCAAGCCCGCCGTCACTCGGCGGCGCGGCGGGCGGCCAGCTTGGTGAACTTCTTGGTGATGAAGTGCCGCTTCAGCCGCGAGATGTGGTCGATGAACAGGACGCCGTTCAGGTGGTCGATCTCGTGCTGGATGCAGGTGGCGAACAGGCCGTCTACCGTCTCCTCGTGCGCCTTGGCGTCGAGGTCCATCCAGCGGATGCGCACCCGCTCGGGGCGCTCGACATCCTCGTGCACGTCCGGGATCGACAGGCAGCCCTCCTCGTAGGCGTTCATCTCCTCGGATTTCCACACGATCTCCGGGTTGATGAACACCCGCGGCCGCTTCTCCTCGGTCTTGTGGGCCAGATCCATGGTGACGACCCGCTTCGGCACGGCGACCTGGATGGCCGCGAGCCCGATGCCGGGGGCGTCGTACATGGTGTCGAACATGTCGGCGACGAGCGTGCGGATCTCGTCGTCGATGGTCGTCACGGGCTCGGAGACCAGCCGAAGCTGCTTGTCGGGGAGGAGGATGATGTCGCGGATCGCCATGGCGGCGATGTAAGGCGAGACGCGAAACGCGTCAATTCCGGGCTGCTACGACCGGTGCGGGAGGGCTTCGCCAAGTTGCTCGCTCGCTCCGGGCTGCCTTATGTCGTTCCTGGGCACGGGTCGTCTCTCCCCGCGTGCGGGGAGAGGCTCGAGACAGGCGGCGCCCCGGAATGACAGGCCGCCCGCAAAATCGCCCGATCGCACCCGCACCTTGTGCCGAATCCGCCCGTCACCCATACCGGGACCATGAGCACCAGCCCGACCACGCCTACCGCCACCGAAGCGGCCACCGCGCCCGCCCGGCCCTCGCTTGCCGAGACCTTCGCGGTCTATCTGCGGCCGCGGGTGCTGATCGTGATGTTCCTCGGCTTCTCGTCGGGGCTGCCGCTCGCCCTGTCGGGCTCCACCCTCCTGGTGTGGATGCGCGAGACCGGGGTCGATCTCGGCACGATCGGCCTGTTCGCCCTTGTCGGCACCCCCTACACGCTGAAATTCGCCTGGGCCCCGATCGTCGACGCGCTCGACGTGCCGGTGCTGTCGCGCCTGCTCGGCCGGCGACGCGGCTGGCTGGTGCTGACCCAGATCCTGCTGATCGCCGCCATCGTGTTTCTCGGCCTGTGCGACCCGGCGAAGACGCCCTGGCTGGTCGCCTTCGGGGCGCTCCTCGTCGCCGCCGCCTCGGCCACCCAGGACATCGTCATCGACGCCTTCCGGGTCGAGAGCCTGCCCGAGAACGAGCAGGCCGCCGGCATGGCCTCCTACGTGGCGGCCTACCGGATCGGCATGCTGGCCTCGACGGCCGGCGCCCTGTTCATGGTCTCGGGATTCGAGGCGGCGGGCTTCGGCAAGCACGAGGCCTGGACGCTCGGCTATCTGGTCATGGGCGCCCTGGTGGTGCTCGGCATTCTCACCACGCTCGCCGCCACCGAGCCGGCCGCCTCCGCGCGCGCCGCGCGCGATCCGGCCCACCGCATCGAGAACCCGGCCCGGCGCGTGATGGTCGCGGCGGTCGGCGCCTTCTCCGAGTTCCTCACCCGCGACAACGCGATTCTCGTCCTCGCCTTCGTGGTCTTCTTCAAGTTCTGCGACGCCTTTGCCGGCGCCATGACGGCGCCCTTCGTCATCGACCTCGGCTTCTCGCGCAACGACTACGCGGCGATCGTCAAGGGCGTCGGGCTGGCCGCCACGCTGATCGGTGGCTTCGCCGGCGGCTTTCTGGCGCGCGCCTATCCGCTCGTCACGGCGCTGTGGATCGGGGCGCTCCTGCAGAGCATCTCCAACCTCGTCTTCGCCTGGCAGGCCGTGGTCGGGGTGAACCTCTGGGCCTTGACGGTGTCGATCATCGTCGAGAACTTCACGGGCGCGATCGGCACGGTCGTCTTCGTCGCCTACCTGTCGGCGCTGTGCAACAGCCCGCTCCATACCGCGACGCAATATGCGTTGCTGACCGCGCTCGCCGCCATCGGCCGTACCTATCTGTCGTCCGGCGCCGGCTTCGTCGCCGAGGCGACCGGCTGGGTGACGTTCTTCCTGTCGAGCGCCATCGCGGCGATTCCGAGCTTCGTGCTGCTCGTCTGGCTGCAGCGCAGCGGCCACTTCACGGCGCTCGCCGCGGCGTCCGCGGCCAGAGCCTCCGCGGCCCAGCGTTCGGCGCAGAACACCTAGGCGTCCGGGGCGGTTCCGCCCCGCTTCGCAAGCCGGAACACTCGTGTTCTATCTAGAGAGCCCCGGCCACGCCCGGGGCGGCCGTCGACGTGTGCCACTGGCGTGCGGACGACGGCTCGAACGGTCACGACGGCAAGTCGGACCAGCAAACCGGGGGAGATGCGTTCATGAAGCAGGTCGACGTCGCCGTCATCGGCACCGGCTGGATCGGCGGCATGCGGGCCGAGACGCTGTCGCGCTCCGCACTGGTGGACCGGCTCCACATCTGCGAGATCCGGCCCGACCGGCTCGCCGAGATGAAGCAGATCACCAAGGCGGCGACCGCGACGCTCGACTATCAGGACATCATTGGCAACGAGCGGATCTCGATCGTCTATGTCTGCACGGCGCCGGAGCCGACGCACTTCCCGATCGCCCGCGACTGCCTGAAGGCCGGCAAGCACGTGCTGCTGGAGAAGCCGATCGCGCTGGAGTTCTGGGAGGCCGACGAGCTGATCACGCTCGCCAAGCGCAACGGCGTCAAGTTCACGATCGGCTACTCGCAGCGCTTCAACTCCAAGATCGCCTACGCCAAGAAGCAGATCCGCGAGGGAAAGCTGGGCGACATCGTCTCCGTGATGGTCAGCCGCCATCTGTCGCGCAGCCTCGGCAAGAAGATCGCCGGTCGCACCAAGCTGTCGCCGGCCGCCATGGAATCGACCCACGACCTCGACTTCGTGTTCTGGATGCTGGAGCCGGCCAAGCCGGTGCGCGTCTACTCGCAGGGCGCCTATGGCGTGATGAAGCCGCTCAACGGCTCCTACGACTGCATGTGGAACACCGTCACGATGGACAACGGCGCCGTCGTCGTGGTCGGCGGCGGCTGGAACCTGCCGCCCGGCTATCCGAACTACTCGTCGACCTGGATCGAGATCACCGGCACCGAGGGCGCGCTGATCCTCGACGGCACCTATCGGGACAACTGGCTCAACACGGTCGAGGGCGGCACCCGCTATCCGATGTCGACCATGCCGGGCGAGCAGGTCGACCACATGTATGCGGGCCAGCTCGGGCCGGAGACCATCCACTTCCTCGAATGCTGCCTGCTCGACCGTCCCGTGATGGTCCAGCCCGCCCATGCCCGCATGGTGATGGAGACCTACACGGCGGCCGACCTCTCGGCCGAGCGCAACGAGCCGGTCGACATGCCGCTCAACAACGAGGCGCTCGCCCGCATCGCCGAGTGGGACCGTCGACGGTAGGGATCTCGGTCGATTCGGCAACGACGAGGCTGATCGCGGTCTTGGCAGCCGGCCACGGCACCCTCTCCCTGAGGGAGAGGGTCGGGCAAAGCGGGCGACCGGGGTGAGGGTTTACGGCGCCAGTTGGTTAGCGCGGCACCCCCTCACCCGGAGTTCGCGCCGTGGCGCGAACTCCGACCTCTCCCCGCCGGGGAGAGGTGAACCGAGAATGCCGCGACGCTCGGTCCGCATCTTTCACGGCGAAACGGCCGGGCGCGCGCCCGGCCGTTCTGCTATCCGTCACGTGGTGCGGGTCAGCGCATTCGGCCGAAGCCGCCGCCGCCGAAGCGCATGCCGCCGCCGCCCATCTTCATGCCGCCGCCGAAGCCGCCGCCCATCGGGCGTCCCATCATGGGCCGTTGGACCATCATCGGCTTCGTCATCACGGGCCGGGTCATGATCGGCTTGGAGATCACCGGCCGGGCGACGATCGGCCTCGTCACGATCGGCTTGGTGACGACAGGCTTGGCGATCACCGGCTTCGTCACGATCGGGCGGACGATCGGCTTGCCGACGATCGGGCCCGGCTTGTCGATCACGGGCTTGTCGATCACGGGGCGGCCGACGATCGGCTTGTCGCCGCCGGGCTTGCCGGTGGTCGGCTTGTCGCCGCCCGGCGTGCCGATCACGGGCGGCTTGCCGTCGCCGGGCTTGCCGTCATGGGGCTTGCCGTCGTGCGGCCGGCCGCCGAGCGGCGGGATCGGGCGGTGGCCGAGATGCGGGCGTCCCATGAAGGGGCGGTCGCCGAACGGACGGTCGAGGATCGCCGGCGCCGAGACCACCGGGGCGATCGCCGGGAGGACGACCGGGCCGGGGTCGGCGAGCGCGTGGCGGGTCGGACCCGAGAGGTCGGTGCGGCGCCGGATCGTCTGGGTGCCGCAGCTCCGCTCGCGCGCCTCGGCGCCGGCCGTGCGGCCGGTGCGCTCGATCAGCCGCTGCGCCGTCTTGGCGTAGTCGCTGCCCGGGAACTCGGCCAGGAAGGCCCGGTAGCCGGCCGCCGTGTTGAGGGTCGCGGCCTCGTGCCAGGCGGTCAGCTCCTGGCGGCGGTCGAGCAGGCTTCGCACCCGCGGCGCCATGGTTTCGGCCGGGTACAGGTCGAGATAGGCCTGGTAGGCCTCGAGCTCGTCCTCGCGGATCACGATCTCGTAGGCCTCGCGGGCCGACTTCTGCTGCAGCGTCTCGCGCCAGCCGTCGGCCGAGCGGGTCACCGGTCCGCCGCCGAGCGACGCCACCTGCGTCCCGCCCGCCGCGCCGGCCGCGCCCGTCGGGCTCGCCGGGCCGCCGGCCGGCCCGGAGGCGGCGCTGGCGACGCCGGTGGTCTCGGCCGTGCCCTTGAAGAAGGCGAAGTCGCCGGTCAGTGACGAGCTCTCCCACGGCGTCTGGCGGCCGTCGGTCTCCTGGTGCACGGCGTAGCGCACCCGCTTGAACGCCTGCTCGATCGGCAGGCCCGGCTCCTTGGCGACCTTCAGGAAGGCCGCCGTGTAAGGGCTGTTCTTGCCCTCGCCGTCCTCGGCCTCGGAGCCCGGCGCGGTCGCGTAGGACACGATGGTGCCGTTCGGCGCGTCGACGATCGCGAGGCCGCGGCCGCCGCTGCGGCCGGCCGCCGCGAACGGGTTGTTGCGGCAGGCGTCCAGCATCACGATGCGGGTCTTCACCGGCGCGGCGGCGAGCGCGTTCATCAGGTCGGCGAGCCGCACCGTCTCGAACGGCACGTCGGACTCCTGCCGGATCTGGGCGTCGACCGGGACCAGGTAGTTGTCGCCGTCGACCTGCAGGCCGTGGCCCGCGTAGTAGACCAGCGCCACGGTGTCCGCGCCCTTGCCGCGGACCGTGCGGGCGAAGTCGCCGATCGCCCGACGCATCTCGGCCTGGCCGAGGTCGCGCGCCGTGATCACCTCGAAGTCGGCGGCGCGCAGGAGCTCGGCCATCGCCTTGGAGTCGTTCGCCGGATTGTCCAGCGCCGGCACCGCCGTGTAGGAGCCGTTGCCGATCACCAGCGCGACCCGGCTCTCGGCGAGCGCGCTGCCGAGCGCCGTGCAGGACAGGAGCGCGACGGCGCCCGCGAACAGAACCGACCGACAGGACATGACCGCACCTCGTTGCATCGCTCTCTCCCCGACTGGGCACGCCGGCGGGCAGGGCCGGCCGGCGTCCCGGTGCTGCTCCGGCGGTTGGGTCCGTCCGGATGCCCACGGTTCGTGTGACCGGCACGATGGCGGGTGCGGCAGTGCGTTCGATGTGAGGGCGCTCACACAGCGGCAACTGTCTCACGAGGGCGTGAGAGCGACGTGATCAGTCCGGCGACGGGTCTGGATCGTGCTGCGCTGCAGCACTGAATTGTCAGACTGCGCCAGTTCGGTCGGCGTCTGACCGGCGCGCCGGACCAAACGAGCGGTTGCCAGGGCGGATCGTTTGGGAGACGCTTCGCGCCGACGCCTGTTCACGGGACGCAGATCCCGGCTGCGTCGTCTTGTCCCGCCCCGGACCAGAAGCGTCCGCGGGAGCCGCGCACGACCATTGCAGGCCGTGATTCGTGGCGTCGCGGGAGCGCGGCGGCCGGCGTGTCGACCAAAGTGTGAGGACGGGCCGTCTTGTGGCGGCGCCCCCACACGTCCTATTGATTGATCAACGAGGAAACGGACGGCGCGGCCGGGGCGATCCCGACATCAATTGCCGCCGCGGAGGGAGCAGCAGATGACGACGGTCAAGGTGTACGACGTTCCGGGCGAGTGGGCGAACCGGGCCTTCCTCAACGACGACACGTATCAGGCGATGTATCACCGCTCGGTGACGGACCCGGACGGCTTCTGGGGCGAGCAGGCGCGCCGCATCGACTGGTTCAAGCCCTTCACCAAGGTCAAGAACACCTCCTACGATCCGCACAACGTCTCGATCAAGTGGTTCGAGGACGGCACCACCAACGTCGCCCACAACTGCATCGACCGGCATCTGGCGACGCGCGGCGACCAGGTCGCGATCATCTGGGAGGGTGACGATCCGAAGGACGATCGCAAGATCACCTACAAGGAACTGCACGCCGAGGTTTCGCGCTTCGCCAACGTGCTGAAGGCGCGCGGCGTCAAGAAGGGCGACCGCGTCACCATCTATCTGCCGATGATCCCGGAGGCGGCCGTCGCGATGCTCGCCTGCGCCCGCATCGGCGCCGTCCACTCGGTCGTGTTCGGCGGCTTCTCGCCCGACTCACTCGCCGGCCGCATCGAGGACGCCAAGTCGTCGGTCGTGATCACGGCGGACGAGGGCCTGCGCGGCGGCCGCAAGGTGCCGCTGAAGGCCAATGCCGACGCGGCCGCGACGCGGGCCGGCGGCGTCGACACCATCCTGGTGGTCCGTCGCACCAACGCCGCCGTGCCCATGCAGGCCGGCCGCGACGTCTATTACGACGAGATCGCCAAGACCGTCTCGGCCGACTGCCCGTGCGAGGAGATGGGCGCCGAGGATCCGCTGTTCATCCTCTACACGTCGGGCTCGACCGGCCGGCCGAAGGGCGTCCTGCACACCACCGGCGGCTATCTGGTCTACACCTCGATCACGCACCAGTACGTCTTCGACTATCACGACGGCGACATCTACTGGTGCACGGCCGACGTCGGCTGGGTGACGGGCCACAGCTACATCGTCTACGGCCCGCTCGCCAACGGCGCCACCACGCTGATGTTCGAGGGCGTGCCCAACTATCCGTCGAACTCCCGCTTCTGGGAGGTGATCGACAAGCACAAGGTCAACATCTTCTACACGGCGCCGACGGCGATCCGCGCCCTGATGCAGGCCGGCGACGCGCCGGTGAAGAAGACCTCGCGCGAGAGCCTGCGGCTGCTCGGTTCGGTCGGCGAGCCGATCAATCCGGAGGCGTGGGAGTGGTATCACCGCGTCGTCGGCGACGACCGCTGCCCGATCGTCGACACCTGGTGGCAGACCGAGACCGGCGGCATCCTGATCACGCCGCTGCCCGGCGCCACCAAGCTGAAGCCCGGCTCGGCGACCCGGCCGTTCTTCGGCGTCGTGCCGCAGATCGTCGACCCGGCCGGCAACCCGCTCGAGGGGCCGTGCGAGGGCAGCCTGTGCATCGCCGACTCGTGGCCGGGCCAGATGCGCACCGTCTACGGCGACCACGAGCGCTTCGTGCAGACCTACTTCAGCACTTACGTGGGCCGCTATTTCACGGGCGACGGCTGCCGCCGCGACGAGGACGGCTACTACTGGATCACGGGCCGGGTGGACGACGTGATCAACGTCGCCGGCCATCGGCTCGGCACCGCCGAGGTCGAGTCGGCGCTGGTCGCCCACCCGAAGGTCTCCGAGGCCGCCGTGGTCGGCTATCCGCACGACATCAAGGGCCAGGGCATCTACGCCTATGTCACCCTGATGAGCGGCCAGCAGCCGAGTGAAGAGTTGCGCGCAGAGCTGGTCGCCTGGGTGCGCAAGGAGATCGGCCCGATCGCCTCGCCCGACGTGATCCAGTTCGCGCCCGGCCTGCCGAAGACCCGCTCCGGCAAGATCATGCGCCGCATCTTGCGCAAGATCGCCGAGAACGAGTTCGGCAATCTCGGCGACACCTCGACGCTCGCCGACCCGACCGTGGTCGACGACCTCGTCAACAACCGCCAGGCCTCCCAGCGCGGCGCCGCCTGACGTCTCGGGCGCCGTCATTCCGGGGCGCGGGCACAGCCCGCGAACCCGGAATCCAGCGGCGCAGCAAGACTTGGCTGGATTCCGGGTTCGCTGCTTTCGCAGCGCCCCGGAATGACCAGAGAACGCCTGCCGGTGCCTGTTCGAACGATCTGACGCCCTCGCCGGCCCGCCGGCGGGGGCGTTGTCGTTCTGGGCCGGTTCAAGGATCGGGCGTGACGATGGCGCGCGCGAATCGCGAGCCTCTGCACCCGCTTTGGTCCCCGGCCGCAAGCATCGGCGTAGCCGCTCCGGGTAAATCCGCCACAGCAAGTGTGACGTTTCTGCTGCACTTGCCGTTTACTTCGATCACGAACGCTTCGAAGGGGTTGCCCGGAACTCACCGAATATCAATGCTGGCGTCGTTTCATCCGTGGACGACGGGCCACGATGAGGGCGCCGTCGACGAACGGGGCGCGGTCGCACCGGCGTCGAGCATGAGCAGGGCAGGGGGACACATGGCACGGATCGGAGCAGGATTGACCGCCGTCGCGGTCGCGGTCGGCATCGCCGCGGTCGCGGCGCCGCAGGGAGCCTCGGCGCGCGAGCAGGTCGTCTTCAGAGACCCCGGCTACCAGGCCGGCACCATCGTGGTGAAGACCCGGGAGCGCCGGCTCTACCTGGTGCTCGGCGACGGCACGGCGCTGCGCTATCCGGTCGGCGTCGGCAAGGCCGGCAAGCAATGGAGCGGCGTCTCCAGCATCACCGGCAAGTATGTGAGGCCCGATTGGGCGCCGCCGGCCGAGGTCAAGCGCGACAAGCCCGGCCTGCCGAACGTGATCAAGGGCGGCACGCCGCAGAACCCGATGGGCGCCGCGGCGCTGACGCTGTCGGGCGGCGAGTACGCCATCCACGGCACCAACGTGCCGCGCTCGATCGGCGGCTACGTCTCCTACGGCTGCATCCGCATGTTCAACGAGGACGTCACCGATCTCTACAGCCGCGTCAGCGTCGGCACCACCGTGGTGGTGACGCGCTGAGATTTCGGCCGCGCGCCTGACGTTTCGAAGCCCGCGCCGGGCGATCCGGGGCGGGCTTTTTCGTGCCCCTTGGTCATGCCTCGTGTCCCGGGCGCGGCGCAACGCGCCGCGAACCGGGACCCAGGGGCGATTGCGCAAAGCCGTGCCATGCCGCCCCTGGGCCCCGGATCGGCGGCGCATCGAGCCTTCGGCTCGACGCGCCTTGTCCGGGGCACGCGGTTTCCGAGGACCGATCCCTCACCCCCGGCCGCACCAGCCGGAGCGGTGGCCGCCGCCGTAGGGACGGGCGACGCCGGCGGCGATCAGGGCGGCGGCGACGTTCGCGGTCTTGCGGGTGGCGACGTCGGCCAGCACGCGGCCGTACTTGTCCGCGCCGGGCGCCGAGAGGACGACCTCGCCCTCGGCGAGCAGCCGGCGCAGCACCGCCTTGGCCTCCCGGGCCTTGGCGATTTCGGCCTCGCACTGGCCGTGCAGCTCCGGCGTGTCGACGCCGCGCAGCCGCACCCGGCCGGCGACGATGCGGTCCGCCCCGGCATGCAGCCGGCCGTCGAAGGTGTCGCCGTCGACCACATAGGTGACGTCGACCGGGATTTTTGGCGGTGCGCCACGCAGGTCGGCATGCGGTGGCGGCGCCCGACCACGGTCGGCCGACGTCCCGTCCCACCACGATTTCAGCGCGGCGAGCCCGACCACGGCGAGCGCCACCAGCACGCTCACCACGAGCGAGTCGGTGCGCGAGCGCGGCCGCGGGGAATATCTTCCGTATCCTCGGATCACAGTCTCAGGGTAGCGATTCGCGACGAGCCCGGCAATCCGGCGCGGCGCGTCCGCCGCGCCTCGGCCGGTCAGAAGTCGCTGGCGATGCCCTTGACCTCCCAGTCGCCGTAGCGGTCGGGCTCGAGGCCGCCGCGGCCGCGATATTCCTTCGGCCGGCCGGCGGTGCGCTGGTCGATCTCGGCACGCCGCGCCGCCGCCTCGGCGAGCGCCCGCTGGGCGGCCGGGGTCAGGAGCTTCGGCACGGCCTCGGTGGCGACGGCCTCGATGGCGACGGTCTCGGCCGCGCCGGTCTCGGCCGGGCCGGCATCGCTCGGGATCGTGTCGGGGGACGCGGATTGCTTGTCGCTCATGCGTTCCAGAAACGCCGGCCGGCCGCCGCCGTCAACCCCGCAGCGGTGCGGTGCCGGACGCCGACGAGCGCGACGCTCGGCCGCGGCGCCTCGCCTGCACGGTATGCTTGTCGGGTGTCCGGCCCCCTCCCATATCGACGGGCGACACGGCCGTTCGGCGGCCGACATGGCCGCGCGGCGGCCTTTACGGCCGCCCGGACGGGCGGCCCGCGACGAGGACGACGATGAACTATCTCAAGACCGCGATCCTGCTGGCGGGGCTCACCGCCCTGTTCATGGGCGTCGGTTACCTGATCGGCGGCCAGACCGGCGCGACCATCGCGTTCCTGGTGGCGGCGGGCATGAACCTGTTCAGCTACTGGAACGCCGACCGCATGGTGCTGTCGATGACGGGCGCCCACGAGGTCGACGCCCGCACGGCCCCTGAATACTACGCGATGGTGCAGGAGCTGGCCGGCCGCGCCGGCCTGCCGATGCCGCGCGTCTACATCATCGACGACCCGCAGCCCAACGCCTTCGCGACCGGCCGCAACCCGCAGAACGCCGCCGTCGCGGCGACCACGGGCCTGCTCAACATGCTGTCGCGCGAGGAGGTCGCCGGCGTGATGGCGCACGAGCTGGCGCATGTGAAGAACCACGACACGCTGATCATGACGATCACGGCGACGATCGCGGGCGCGATCTCGATGCTGGCGCAGTTCGGCATGTTCTTCGGCGGCGGCAACCGCGAGAACAACGGCGGCGGGCTCGGCATCGTCGGCACGCTGGCCATGGTGATTCTGGCGCCGATCGCCGCCATGCTGGTGCAGATGGCGATCAGCCGGACGCGCGAGTACGCGGCGGACCGCATGGGCGCCCAGATCTGCGGCCGCCCGGCCTGGCTCGCCTCGGCGCTCGCCA
>NZ_JBEOMB010000099.1:0-706 GCF_046000175.1 Rhodoplanes sp. SY1 | reverse complement strand
TCGTGGTGGCGAACGCGCTGTCCTCGCTGCAGGCGCCGAACGCCATCATCTCGCCGCTGGTGCAGACCCTGCCGCGCCTGTGGGAGCTCTATCACGGCTACGGCATGACGACGCTGGAGCTGAACCCGATCCGCATGCGCCCGGATCGCGAGGGGCGGCTCACCCCCGTGGCCTGCGATTTCAAGTGCGGCTTCGACCGCGACGACAGCCGCTGGCTGCGCCTCGGCCTGCCGGCCGAACTGTTCGCCGTCGACTACTCGGACTTCGAGCAGGAGATCAACCAGCTCCGCACCTATCAGGGACAGAGCGACGTCTACGTGATCAATCCGCACGGCACGATTCTGGCCCCGACCTTCGGGGGCGGCGCCAACTCGCTGGTGTCGGAAATCCTCGGCGACCTCGCCATCATCTCGTCCGACTTCGGCGGCAATCCGCCCTACGCCAAGATGCGCGAGGTGGCGGCGATCTGCTTCAAGCACTGGCTCAAGCAGTCGAACGTGCTGTTCATCGTCGGCGGCAAGGCCAACAACACCGACATCTTCGAGACGCTGCGGGCGATCTCCGACGCGCTGCGCGAGCACTTCTCCAAGAACGGCCCGACGCCGCTCTACGTCGTCGCGGCGCGCGGCGGGCCGAACCTGATCCGCGGCTTCGGCGCGCTGCGCGACACCGTCGAGGCGCTCGGCCTGCCGTACCGGATCTTCGG
>NZ_JBEOMB010000098.1:0-28307 GCF_046000175.1 Rhodoplanes sp. SY1 | reverse complement strand
TTGTCGTGTCGCCTGACAAGCAGCCGAACGCGGACGCTCCGTCGAGTATGAACCGGGCCCGGACGACAATCGTTCAGGCGTTCTCGGCCCGGTCAGGCGGCCCACGATATCGCGGCAATTGAGCCGGCGCGAATCGCAGGTCCTGGAACTCCGAGGTCAGACTCTATCCATTGCGACGATCGCCAGAGAGCTCGGAATTTCCGCGAACACTGTTCGAGTCTACTTAGCGGCGCTCGGCCGGTCAGGCTTGCTTCCATCGGCAGACCCGAGATCCCGATCCTCTCGAAGCCGTTCTCCGAAAAGATTGATGCCACTCATCCGAGTGCGGCCTTGCCGGAGCTTCCGACCTATGGCGTTCTTTTCTCAGCATTCGAACACGGCCGACCGGGTTTGCAGACGAAGGCGCAGTTGCGATGGAATGGATTCGCAAGGCTGTGAATCGATTGTTCGCGCTCGCCCGCGGTTCCGGGCGCTCCACCGCTGTTCGTCCGGCCGACCCCGACCTACTTCGCCACGTCTCGGGACCCGGCTGGCGATTGCGATCCTCCGAACCGCCGAAGGGGCAGACCGAGGATCCGGACTATGTATTGAAACATGGCGCCGAGATCATCGGTTGTTTGTGGTATGATGAAGAAGCGAGTGATTTTCCCTGGCACGTTTGCAGGTTCGAGCCGAGGGACGGATACGCTGACGTGCGGTCGGCCTTCGAAGAACATCAGGCCTGCCTCGCCCGCGAAGACTATTCTGCCGCCGAGGACGCAACACGAGCGATCGAAGCGCTCGGGCTGACCGTCGTCACGGCCGGCACGTCCGGGCGAGTCGTACCGGCACGAAACCTTCAAATCGCCGGATCGTGGGCATGGTACTGGTGAAGTGCGCTGCGGTGTTGCGCATGAGAGCCATGACCGGTCCTCGCGCCGGACTCGCCCCTCGTCGCATGCCCGCATGGCTACTGAGGCGGCCGCGTATCGCCGTCATCGTTCGGGTGAAACTTGACGATCCGAGACCCGGTCTTACGGAGCGCCTCGAAGGACGCCATGAAAGCCTCTGTCACAGTCTCGGTGGCATGCTCGATCGGCGCCGCGCCGAGCGAAATCAACACGGCGTCGTCGCCGTCGAGTTCGAGACGCCAGGACCCTGTCGAATACTGCGACCGCGCCAGTCGGCGGACCTCGTCCGACAACGCGGCCACTAAGTCCGTCACCCCGGTCGGTGTGAAGCGGCCGACGATGCGGGCGAGCAGACTGTTCTGCACGGATTCCGTCAAGCGACTACCACGCGTCAGTGGAACGGCGTGACCTTCCGCTCCGGTGAACGCGATGGCTGTGAGCGCGCCAGGGACGACCCGGGCGAGGGCCTCGCGGGTTGCGCGCTGCTTCAGACTCGCCGGGATCGTTTTCACCGCCGCGCGGGCAACGAACGGCAAAGTGGAGACGATGGCGTTTTGCGTCGCCTCGACGATTTCGGGACTTGGATCGTAAGAAGACATCGGCGCAGACCTCACGGTTCGATTGGTTGGGGTTCCGATCGCGCGATTGCACCGGCCGATGCGAAATCGGCCCGATTAGGGCTCCGAGGCCCGAAACGCAGCATCGCCGCACGACCTCCTGTCGTCCGTGACCTGCGTCACAGAGGACGGATTTCGGTCCGGCCATCGATGGTGATCAGCTTGGATTCGACCTGCCGCCAAGGATGAAAGGAACGACCGATGGGCCGCCTCGCCGTTGTCCTGCTCGCGATGGGATGGGCCGTCGCATCCGCCACGGCACAGGAGCGGATCGCGCTGACGATCGGCAACTCCGCCTATCGAAGCATGCCGCCCTTGTCGACGCCCGCCCGAGACGCCGAGGCCGTTGGGGCGATGCTGAAAGAGATCGGTTTCGGACGCGTCGACGTCTATCGCGACCTCGGCGCAGGCGAAATGCGCCGCGTGCTGGCCGATCTGGCGAAACGCTGCGCGGGCGCCGAAACGGTCGTGATCTATTACGCAGGGCTCGCCGTCGAGGGTGACGGTTCGAGTTATCTCGTCCCCGTGGACGCCGACTCGACGCGTGACGTCGATCCCCGCGATGCGGCGCTCTCGGTTACGCGTCTTCTCGAGGAGTGCAAGGCTGTCTCGCGACTGCGGGTCGTTCTGCTCGACACGGCTCGCGCCGATCTGCCGGTCGGCATGGCCCAGTCTCGCGACGCGTCTTCGAGAGAGCGGCTGGGTTCGACCGCCGCCGGACCCGGGGGTCCGGATACGTTGATCGCATTCGCGACCGGTCTCGGATCGGCAAGGGTCGAGACGGGCGACCCGAACGGCGCGTTCACGGCCGCATTGCTGACCCACCTTCGCACCCGGGGGCTCGACCTGCGCACCATGTTGGGACGGGTCCGTGACGAGGTGCTGCGGAGAACCAAGTTCCGGCAACAGCCGTTTGTCATCGGAAGGCTCGGGAGCGGCCCGATCTTGCTGGTGCCGTGACTTCGAATCGAACGAGTCTGTCGTCGAATCGCGTGGGCCGATAACCCGCGTTCCTTTCTGTCGAAGACCTTCGCCAACGGGATGGATGGCGCTTCACGCATCTCGTCGGTGTTCGGCTCGAAGGTGAGGCCGCGCACCGCGATCGTCTTGTCGTGCACCGAGCCGCCGAGCGTCGCCGACACCGTGCGGGCCACAGCGCGCTTGCGCGGGTTTTGGACGGCTGGCACCGTCTCGACGATGCGCAGCGACGTGTCCTTGTCCTACGCGGTCTTGATCAGCGCCAGCGTGCCCTTCCGAAAACACGAGCCGTCGTAGCCCGGGCCCCGCATGCAGGAACTTCGAGCCGATCGGTTGTCGAGGCCGATGCTGCGCGCCACCTCCTGCACGTCGCCGCCCACCTGCTCGCACAGATCGGCGGGCGCGTTGATGAAGGTGATCTCGGTGGCCTGGAACGCGTTCGCCGCATACTTGATCAGCTCGGCAGTGCCGCGCGCCGTGAACATCAGCGGTGCCCGGGTGAGATGGCGCTGCCGGTAGAGCTGGTCATCACCTTGCAGGCGCTCGTCCGTGGTGCCGACGATGATGCAATCCAGGTGCTCGAAGTCGCGGACGGCCGCGCCCTCGCACAGGAACTCGGGATTCCGGCCCGGCAAGCGTAGTCGTGAAGTCGAGCCGCTTCTCGCACACGGGCGACGCGAGGAGCGGATCCAGGCCCGGCTCGCAGATCCGCAGATCGGAAATTCGCCCGCCTACAGGGCCTCGATCTTACAGGCGTCCTTGTCGACGCAGGTCACCTCTCGCCCGAAGTGATCGCCTGCAGCCGCGGCTCCGGCATCGTCACCCCACAGCCGGAGTGCCTCCCCGGTCTGCACGTCCTGCCAGAAGACCTTCTCCCCGGCCCGCAGCCTGACTGGCGCGCAAGCGGGCCGAGCTCTCGTGAACGCGCCGCCTCGAGGCCGAGCCCGCCGGACGTTCTTCGAGCACACGCCGACCGCCCCATATGCCACGCACGGGTGGACCTCGCCTCCCGAAAGCCGCCTCAGGCCGCCCTGACCGAGGCGACGAACTGCTCGACCGCGGCGTTGAGCCGATTGCTCTCCATGGCGAGCGACCTTGCCGAGCTCAACACCTGGTCGGCGGCCGATCCAGTTTCCATCGCCCCATGGTTTACATCCGCTATGTTGCTGGCGACGTTCTTTGTGCCTTCGGCAGCGCGAGTGACGTTGACGGCGATCTCCTGCGTGGCGGCCCCCTGCTGCTCCACTGCCGCCGCGATCGCAGCGCTGATCTCGGAAATCCGGCCGATCGTGGCGCCGATCTCCTTGATGGCGGCGACAGAGTCGTGCGTGACCGCCTGCATGGCGGCGATCTGGTTGCCGATGTCACCCGTGGCCTTGGCCGTTTGGGCAGCAAGCGCTTTCACCTCTTGAGCAACGACCGCAAATCCCTTTCCCGCCTCCCCTGCCCTGGCGGCTTCGATCGTGGCGTTGAGCGCGAGCAAGTTCGTTTGTTCGGCTATGGCCGTGATGAGCTTTACGACGTCGCCGATCCGGGTAGCGACCTGCGATAGCTCGTTGATGCGGCCATCCGTCGTCAGGGCTTGCGCGACGGCTTTCTCCGCAATTCGATTGGACTCCTTGACCTGACGCGAAATCTCGGCGATCGAGCCACTCAGCTCCTCCGTCGCCGCTGCCACGGACTGAACGTTTCCGGAGGCTTCCTCCGACGCACCCGCCACCTGTGAGGTGAGATTGGTCGTGTCGCGAGCGGTCTGACTCAGCGCGCCCGCCGTCGCCTGCAGTTCGGTCGAGGCGGACGAGATTGCTTCGACCACGGTATTGAACGATCGGCTCAGGCCGTCGATCTGGTCCTGCTTTGCGGTCAGTCCCGATTGCAGGTAGACCGAGATGGAAAAGTCCATGTCGAGCAGCGCCGCCGCCGTGATCGCCGCAAGAAGTCTCGCCTTGTGCTCACGCCTCGCCAGCGCCTTCTTGCCGAACCTCCCGCTGTCGATCTCTGTCTCGATCGCCTTCTGCAACCCGCTCATTACAAGGCTGTAGGAAGCGATGTACCACTGCGGACTGAGACCAAGGTGATGGTGCGCTCTCCCGATCCGCGTCACCGAGTCGACGTAGGTTTGATCGAACCGTCCCTTCAGGATGACGCCCCAGTGCGCAAGCTGCTTTTCGCGGGCGTGCCTCTGGTGTGCCGTGTCTCGAAACATCCGCGCCATCTCGGGAAATTGACCGATATGGGCGTAGAAACCGTCGAGAATGTCGGGCAGAACCCGCAACACCAATGGCTCGACCTCCCGCAGGCAGGCGCGCACGCCGTCGTCGATCTTGATGAAATCGAGGCGCGTTTGCAGACCTGTTTCGGACATTGCACGAACCCTTTCCGTTTGGGCGGCGAAGGTCTGCACGACCCGCATCGACGCCGACGAGATTCTCCGATGGTGATGCACTCGGTCTAACAAATGCGAAACGTATGACAGGATGGGGCTCGATCTGGATTACGGCCGCGCGCAAATCGTCATGCCGTGCCTACCCGGTCGTGACCTTACGCGGCCAACTCCCGCGAAGCATGCCGCACCTTTTCGGTCGCGTCAGCTGCCGACTGGATCGCCCCGACGATCCTGCTCATGTTCTCGCTGATCGCCTGAACGCCCGTGGCTGCGGTTTGCATGTTGATGGCGATTTCCTTGGTGACCGCGTTCTGCTCCTCGACGGCGGCGGCGATCGTGTCCGAAATCTGGTTGATCCGATCGATCGTTTCGCCAGGAGACAATGACTGCAATTCGTTGACGGTAACTTAATACTTGGCTAACCGTCGATTAATCGTCGTTTTGTTTTCACCGCTTAAGCCCTGTCGGCGCAGCCGTCATTCGGGCGACTTGCGGTCCACCGCGGCGTATCGCCGGGAAGGCGCGAAAACCGAGGAGCAAACGTGACGCGCCAGCAAACGCTTCGACCCCCGCTGTCTTTGACGTCACGGCTACGCCATTCAGGTGATCGCCGTGACGAACGAGGAGCGTTCATTGGACTTCCGACAACTGGCTGACTAACGCTTCAGCAACTGCTTTTGAACTGATTCCGCCTGCGAGTAAGCTTTCGGTATGGCCACGGCTATACAGTCTTTTCTGTAGCGAACGGAGCAGGCGATCATGATGGGCCTGAGGCTGCCTCGCCGCGCGACTTGCACGGCCTTCACGATCCTCGTCTTTACGACGACAGCAATGGCTGCCGACCTCGCGGAGATCAAGGCGCGAGGCGAGATCCGGCATCTCGGCATAAATTACGCGAACTTTGTCACCGGCGACGGCGATGGCTTCGACGTCGAACTCATCCAGGGCTTCGCGCGTCACATCGGTGTTCGATACACGTTGGTCCTCTCCGACTTCTACTCCGTCGTCCGCGACCTCTTGGGTCGTGAGGCTTTTCCCAAAGGCGACGGCGTCGAACTGACCGGCGATTATCCGATTCGCGGCGATCTCATCTCGGCCGGGTTCACGAAGCTGCCGTGGCGAACCGCGGCGCTCCTCTTCTCAGAGCCGACCTTTCCGTCGCAAGTTCTACTGATCGCGCCAGCGGACTCGCCTGTTCGTCCGATCGAGCCGACCGGAGAGCTGAGCGACGACATCCAGCGAACCAAGACGCTCATCGGTCATCGAAGCCTCCTGGTGATGGAACGCACCTGTCTCGATCCGTCGAACTACGGCCTCAAGAACATGGGGATCGATCTGAAGGTCCTCACCACCAGCACCAATCTAAACGAGATGGTGCCCGCCCTGCTCAACGGAGACGCTGATTTCGCCCTACTCGACGTGCCCGATGCGCTGCTCGATCTCCGGAAGTGGGCAGGTCGCTTCAAGGTGATCGGCCCAATATCGGACGAGCAGACTCTCGCGACCGCGTTTCCGCCGGACGCCGGCCTCCTGCGCGAAGAGTTCGACCGATATCTTGCGGCCTTGAAAGCAAACGGCGGCTATGAACAGCTCGTCAAAAAGTATTATCCCGGGATCAAGCGGTTCTTTCCTAGGTTTTTTGCGGCTGTGAACTGATGGAAACGATCGGCCCAATTCGGCTCAATGCCGTAAAGCACTGGCCGTTCGTAATGGCGGGCATTTTTCTCGCTTTGACCCTGCTGATCGTCGGCGAGTTGCACATATCACAGACGAAGCTGCGTCGTGCGAGCGAAGCGAAGCTCGTGGCGGACAGCATCCGACGTCGTGCCGAGCTCGACGACTTCTTCAGGGAGCGTGAAGTCGCGGTCGGGCGAATGGCGTCGAGTCACCCTATCTCTGCCTACCTGGTTAATCGCGCACTCGGGATGTCTCACCAGTACGGTCTTGCCGCCAACCTGGACTATATCGAAACAGAGCTTACCCAGGAACTCATGCAGAGTCGGTTCCGCGGTCGACCGATCTATCGCGATATCGCGTTTCGAGACGAGCATGGCCGCCGCATGGTTTCGGTGGGCCAGGGCCGGCCCTTGGTTCTCGAAAATGTGCCGGTGGATCGGGCAGGTGTCATCGTCGACGGCAGCCGAGATGTGGTTATCGCGTTCGCACCGGTGCTTCACAAAGGGCATTACCGCGGGTCCCTCGTGACCGTCACGGACCTCGATCTGTTGGCTGCTTTCTTGATCGCGGATCCCAGCAAAGCGCCGGAACACCAAGAGTTCCTGTTGGCGGACGGCGGCCGTCGTATCGTGACGCCCGGATGGACGTCGATTCTATCGAGGCGTGATGCCCGTCGTCTGGAAAGGCTTGCGGCAGGCATCCCGACCAGCACGGATGATCTCGGCAATCTCGATCTGGGATCCGGCTTCGTCGCGCTTCGCACTCCGGTTACCTCGCATCCGATCTCGATTCTGACGCTCGTCGGCGAAGCCTACACCTATCGGGAAACCGGGTCCCCATGGCGCGCCTATTACATAGGCGCCCTATCCGTCGCCCTGTTCGTCGCGTTGATCGGATTTGAAAGAATGCGACATCGTGCGCAGCGCCTCCAGACCGATATTGCCGATGGCAATCGTCATCGGCAGCAACTCGAAGCCAGTAACACCGAGCTCCTGGCCGAGATCGCGCGCCGCGAGGCGGTCGAACTCGCCCTCTCGATCAAGAACGAACGGATCAAGCACCTGGCCTTCAACGACCAGCTGACCGGATTGTCGAACCGAGCCGGCTTGGTGGAGAGGGCTCAACGCGTGTTCGGCGTCGAAGCCGCCGACTGGAAGCACGGCATACTTCTGTTTGTCGATCTCGACGATTTCAAGACGTTGAACGATACCCTTGGTCACGCCACCGGCGACCTGCTGCTCAAACAGACGGCCGATCGTCTCGTCGGGTGTGTGGGCGACAGTGACATCGTCGCTCGCTTCGGGGGAGACGAATACATCCTGCTGCTGACCCTGCGTGACGCCGAGACGGTCGCCGAGGCGGCCTCAGTCGCCGCGGGGATCGCGGCAGGAATTGTTGATTCTCTCGGTCGTCCCTACGATCTCCGCGGCTTCGAGTACCGCTGCACGCCGAGCATCGGGGTCGTGTTGTTCGTTCACGGGACGGTCGACCTGGACGAGCTTCTGCGGTACGCAGACCTCGCCATGTACGATGCCAAGTCGGCCGGACGGAACACGTTTCGTTTCTTCGCGCCTGAACTACAGGCCAACCTGGCGGAGCGTGCCGCGCTCGAGGCCGATCTACGCTGCGACGTTCGCGACCAAAACTTCGAACTGCATTTCCAGCCTCAGATCGACAGGCATGGCCACCTGATCGGAGCCGAAGCTTTGATTCGCTGGCCGCACAATCGGCGCGGTTATGTCCCTCCAGTCGATTTCATCGGCGTTGCAGAGAGCACCGGTCTCATTCAGCCTTTAGGGGAGTGGGTCGCCGAAGCGGCCTGTCGGCAGCTCGCCGCGTGGTCCACTCGCCCCGAGCTCGCCGGCCTGACCCTGTCGATCAATGTCAGCGGCGTTCAACTCAGAGGTGATCGGTTCGTCGATCATCTGACCAAGACGCTGGAGCGCCATGGTATCGATCCGGGTCGTCTGAAGCTCGAGCTCACCGAAAGCGTCTTGATCGATCGGCACGTCGAGATATCGGAAAGAATGGAGAGATTGCGTCGCCAGGGGGTGAGGTTCTCGCTCGATGATTTCGGCACCGGATACTCGTCGCTCGCCTATTTGAAACAGCTCCCCATCGAAGAGCTGAAGATCGACCGGAGCTTCGTGCAGGACATCCTCGTCGATGCGAATGATGCAGCCATCGCCAAAACGATCATCGCTCTGGCCAAGACGCTCGGCCTCAAGGTTCTTGCCGAAGGCATCGAGACCGAGATCCAACGTCACGTGCTCGATCTGATGGGGTGCGATCTTTACCAAGGGTATCTCATCGGTCGACCGGTTCCTGCCCGGGCGTTCGAGGACTATGCGGTCGAGATGGCCGACACCCGGCCTATGTCGGATGCGAGCGAGTCGGGGGGGAATGCCTCGGGCTCGGCGATCCACTGCTTTCGGAACGCCGGTTGACCGCGCCGCTGTTGCAGGTCGACGTCTCACGATCCGACATGAGGTCGTCGTCGGGCGATCGACACATCGATGCTGCGACGTCGACGATCTCTTGGTGATCGGAGATCGGCGCCATGTCAGTAGCTCACGGGCCGCTAGTGTTCGCGGCGTTCAGCGCCGGCAATGAATCATCCCGTAGCGTACCCCCGCCCGGGGTCGGATCAAGGCGCGACGGTTCGGTCTCGTCGCAGTGCCGAGGTTTTCCCGTGAAAACGGCCGGAGCGAACGATCATGGGAAAGCCGAAGTGGAGGGAGCCGGTATGCAAAAGACGTTACGGCGTCCACGCGCCCGGATCGACTTAACCGGGGCGGTCGACGCGGCATAGCGTCGACCGCGGCGACCTGGATGGCGGAGACGCGCCCCATCGCCGCGACGCGACCGCGGAAGACCGTCGCGGAGACGAGGCTCGGCCTTACTTGTAGTAGCCGACCGCGCAGCCCTGGCCGCCGACCTTGGTGACGAAGGACTGCTTGGCGATGGGCTCGGTGCCGCCAGGCTTCGGGAAGAAATAGTCGACCGTCGTGATGGTGCCGTCCTTGGCGGCCGCGAAGATGTCCTCGCCGATGACCTTGCCGGTCTTGTCCTTGAGGACCCGAATGTCCGTCCCGATCAGCGAGGGATGCGCCGTGACGGTGCCGGTCTTGGCGTCGAAGCAAAACACGTAGAGGTCGCGATCCTTGTAGCCGGCCTCGCCCTTCTTGAACTTCTCGATGGCGGCCGCCTCGTTCGCCTTCACCTCGGCGATCGCCTTCTCGAGCATCGCCTTGGCCTCGGCCGCCGAGCCGAACTGCTGGGCATCGGCAACGGTCGCCGTGACCAGAAACGCAACGGACGCCGTTGCCGACAAGAGCTTCGCCTTCCTCATCACGTCCCTCCTCGGTTTGAACGATCGATCTCGAGCCCGGTGGATTCGACAGGATCGATCGACTGGGGACCGCGCCGGTCTTGCGCCGGCCTGGACTGGGTCCGCGCGTAACCTTGGAACCGCGGCGACGGGGAGGCAACTGCCTTGCGCCGGCCCGGGTGCGGCGGTTTGTCCGGGCATCGCGGCCCGGCACCTTGCGCCGCCACTTTGCCCCGCCACTTTGCCCCGTCACCTTGCCCCGTCACCTTGCCCCGCGACCTTGCGCAGCATCGCGTGCGAGGGGCGTGCCGGTTCGCTCCGCCCATGCACACCACAAGGGTGCGCGCCGTGTATCGAAGCGCTTTTGATTGAGCGTATCCGCTCGCATCATGTCGTTCCGCGGCGTTCGCCGACGTCATGACCGCCGTCGCCAAGCCGTCCAAGGAGGTCAAGAAATGAACTACGTTCCGAGCCGACCGGCCGCCCCCGTGGGGACCTCCCGCGCGCGCCGCCGCGGCAGCCGTCGGGGCACGCCGCGTCGCGCGCGGGTCCCTCCTATCGACTACGAGGACAGCCTCCGCCGCTCTTGACCAAACCGTCGTTCGCTGAGATCAGCGGGTGAACCCGACGGCCCCCCTCACACCCCGCGCCACACTGGTCGCGATCGGTCGGAATGGGTGGGCGCGATCCGTCGGTACAGGTGGTCGCGATCGTCGTAATGCGCAGCGGGTACTTGGCGGCGGCCGCCACTGTAACCACTGCCGCGCCTAAACGGCCGGCAGGCTCAGGTCGCGACCATAACTTCTGCAAAGGCGTCGCATCAGATCCCGATAGAGCCAGTAGGTCGGCCGCACCAGACCGGCACGTGCCATCAGGGCGCAGGGCAGGATGTGCGTCGCATAATAGCCCAGGAGGCGGCGCTCGTCGCCGGCGGCCTTCATCCCTTCGAGGATCAGCGGGGCCGCCTTGTAGTAGAACGCGATATCGCCGGCTCCCTGTGGAGCGACGGCAAGGACCCGGTCCCGGAAGCGTCGCAGCGTGCGCAGCTCGAAGCAGTCGTCGGGCAGACCGATGAGCTCGCAGCACGCCGTGGTAAGGACGCAGGGCCGATCGTGGCAGGCGCCCCGTGCGCGCGTCTCCTTGAGGCGATGGGCGAGGACCATGCCCTGGTACTGTGGCTTGGAGAAGTCGCGATATCCGAACGTCGCCGAGAAAAGCGGCTTTCCGGCGAAGGAGGCAGTGACTTCGACCTCGTCGGTCCCCTTGATGTCGCCGATCAGCGTGGTGAGGACGACCGTCTTCCCGTTCAGCAGCGGAACCGTTCCGCGCCGCTCCTCCCCGCTCGACGTCCGCAGCACGAGATCGAGGCTCTGGGGCGCGAACGGGGCGACGAAGTAAGGGTTCAGCCAATAAACCGCCGCACCGTCGGAAATGGAACGGAGCATCAAGAACTGGGCGCCGATCTGTGCCGCAACGCGTTCCGGATCGAACGACGTCACCTTTGCCGATCTGGTCAGCATGTAGCGATCGGCGTCGGCGGTGACCTTCCAGACACCAACCTCCTCCTCCTTGATGCATTCGGGCGTCAGGGGAGCCGGACCCCTGCGCGCTTCGCTCTTGCCGCCGAGGAAGCCCCGGCCGAGCCGGTAGGCCTCGTCGTAGCGCCCTTCGGCGCAGAGCTTTTCGAGGATCTTGTCGACATTGGTCGACTTCAGGAACTCCACCAGCATCTCGGGCGCGGATTTCGCCATCTGCTCCTCGACGATGTCGGCGATGATCAGGCCGCATTCCCTGGCGTTCCTCGGAGGATCCCTGTACGGCGCGGCGGACGAGCCGGAGGAGGCTGCGACCAGCATAGAGGTCATGGCCGCCAGCCGGCGGAACCGTTTGCGCCCCCGGGCGGCATCGGCCATCGCTTGCTCTCCGTCATCCCGGACAAGGCCCGGCGTCACCGGACGATCACGCGTTCCAGGGCCTCAGCCGCCAGGCAGAGTCTTGAGCAGATCCTTGGTCCCGCCGCCCCGCACGCAGACCGAGCCGTTCCACTTGCAGGAGGTGAAGGGGACCTCGCAGCGATCTCGCGTCAGCCCTTCGCAAGACGTGTGGCGCCCGGGCTCGAAGAAGCCGAACTGGGCGCAGACCGGCGAATACTTTGCCGCGCAGGCATCGGCGATCTTCCTGCGGAACTCGGCGGGGTCCTCGGCGGGCTTGCCGACGCCGAAGGTGGAGAGCAGGAAAGCCTTGAACTCGGACCAGGGTATCATCGAAGCCTTTACCGCCTCGACCTCCTCGGGCGACACCACCGGCTTCACCGGGCCGACCGTCTTGCTCTCCCCGCGCATAAAGGCGATGAGGCCCTCCAGCCCGACATCGAGGACCTTCTCGACGCCCCGCTCGACCACCACGCAGGCAATCACCAGCGTGATCGAGCTCTTGCAGCCCTTGATCAGCTCGTAGACCTGCGCATGGGCGCTGGCGGGAGCCAGCACCAACAACGCACTCAGCACCGCGGCAGAAACGCATCGCATGATGAGTTCTGGCTCCTGACCGGTCCGATGAACGAGCGGTCCAAATTGTGCACCATCCGCCGCAACCGGCAACCGTTTTTCGTCACGGCCGCCATTGCCGATATGACCGCCTTGCTGCCGCCGCAGATGGCCGCAGAGTTCGGCCCGGCTTCGAGTGGGGCGCTCATGCCCATCGCCCGCCGCCGCTGTCAACGTCGATTTCCTCGTGCCTCGTCCGCAGCGACAGGAGAAACGACAGGAGAAACAAGAAGAAAAAACAACAGGAAGAAACAACAGGAGAAACGACACGAGAGGTGCGTCTGGCTCGCCCTCGGCGCGCCGGTTCCCGATCGGGCGCCGCGGTCACTCGCGAGGAGCTGGACGACGGCAAGAAGGACTGGGCATGCCAGTGACGATCCAACTGCGGAGCCCGATGCCGCGCGGCGACGACATCGGTTCGCGCAGGCGATCAGAAGGGCCGAGTTCGGCCGCTCCTACTGAAACGATCAGTCGGATCGGGAGCTGGATAGCCCAGGGGCCCACCATCAAGCGGCCCCACCGGACGCCCCACGACACGCAAGACCGGCTGACGGCCTGACGACCCATCACGGAAGCACCAGTCGTCGGCTTCTCGCAGCGCGGCGGCCACCGCGCTGCGGAGGAGGTTGCTTCCAGAGCGGAGCACCACAACAATCTCGTCTCGGTCGGTGCAAGGATGGACGGACCACCACGGGATCGAACAGATGGCTGCCCACAGTGAAGAGGCCGGGCTTCATGTTCCGCCCGACAACCGCGTCCTCTTTTTTGGTCGCGACCGCGCCGGCTTTCGCTTTCTATCCCACTTTCATTCAGCCCCGATCCTGCTCGACGGCGAATCCTGGCCGACCGTCGAGCATTACTACCAGGCACAGAAATCCCATCACCCGGAATACAAGGCCGTGATCCGCGCCGCTTCCCGTGCGGGATTGGCCAAGCGCCTCGCCGCGTCTCCGTCCGCGCCGCGCCGTATCTCCAAGCATTCTTGGTTTCGCAGGACCGGCATGCAGCCGCGCCCGGATTGGCATGATGTGAAGCTCGACATCATGCGTCGTGCGGATACGGCCAAATTCGAGCAGAACCCGCAATTGGCGGTCCTGCTGCTGGCAACCGGCGATGCCGAACTGATCGAAGATTCACCGGACGAGCCGTTCTGGGGCACCGGACCCGACGGGCTCGGACTCAACTGGGCGGGTCGAGTGCTGATGGAAGTCCGCGACCGGCTACGAGAAGGATAGGCACCTGAATGGACTCCGAGCCGAGGACCACTAGCGTGGCGTTCTCAGTTGGAAGCTCGGGCGCTCCGATCTTCTGATATCATGCTGCCAGCCGCGCTGTCGGCGACTATGTGGCTGTGGGCCTGTGGGCTGTGGGCGACGCGGCAGCGTTGTCCATCATGTTCGCAGCCTCGCCGGCGGCGCGCCACACCGCCATCGGCGTGCGATACCGCCATCGGCGCGACAGCCAAGGCCCTGGTGGGGCCGCTGATCGTTGCAGAACATCATCCACGCGATGATGCCGGCCTTCGCCTCGCGGCCGTCGGCGTAGTGCTTCAAATCGATGTCCTCGTGCTTTAGCGAACGCCAAAGCCGCTCGATGAACACGTTATCCATCCAGCGGCCGCGGCCGTCCATCGACACCCGGATGTCCGCCGAACGCAGCGCGCCGGTGATCAGGACGTGGACGAGCCCGGTCGCGATCGCGGCCCGGATCACCGGCGCGTGGCGACCACCGGCAACGAGCACGCGGGTCGAGCGCGCTCAGCAGGCTGGCCGCTCGAGACCGTCGGCGAGCGAGATCCGAAACGGCTGAACGCCGAGCGCCGCCTCGATCGTGAAAGCCCGGGCTTGTGACCCTATCTAAGACTTGCCGGTGCGGGCGAACCCATGAACGCCAGAACAGGCGCAAGCACGTGTTTGGCGACACGCATGGTGCGACCTCACACGCGACGCGCCTCGGAGCTTCGCATGAAGAAAGGCCGCCCGATGATAAGACGGTCCTTCGACTCTCGATGCGTCGTCAGTGTCGCATCACGAGCTCTCCTGAACATTCGAGCCGCCAAGATAATCCCTCGGGTCGAAACGCCAGCCCGCTCATCGTCCCGTCGAGGGAATTTTTCGAGATGCGACTGAGCAGCTTGTGCCCAAAGCCTTCATGGCGTGGAGGATCGACCGGCGGCCCTCCTTGCTCCTCCCACGTCAGACGGAACCGCTTGGTCGTATGCGTTTGGTCGACATTCCACCGAATCACGACCCGCCCATCGGGAGAGGACAAAGCGCCGTACTTCACCGCATTCACCGCGAGTTCGTGAAAAGCGAGCCCAATGTTCTGCGCCGCCTCCGGATGAATCATGATCGCCGGTCCTTCCGCGTCTATGCGAGCGGCGATGCCGGTGAACTGCTCGATTTGTGCGCTGATGAGCGCGTCGATCGAAGCACCCGCCCAACCCTTCTCGACCAGGAGATCATGACAGCGCCCAATCGCCAACAGGCGGTCTTCGAACAACTTCTGGAACTCGCCGAAACTGATCGCCCGCTGGACAGTCTGGTTTGCGATGGCGAGCACGACCATGAGGAGATTTTTCGATCGATGCGAAAGCTCGTTCATGATGAATCGGATGTGCTCTTCGTGTCGCTTCCGCTCGCTGATGTCGACAACGGAAGCGACCACGAAAGTCCCGTCATCAGTACGGAACGGATTGATGCCGATCTCCAACGGGAACTCGTCCCCGTCTTTCCGCCGTCCATACAGATCGCGTCCAGCTCCCATCGGCCGCGGTCGAGGGTCGCGCGCAAATCCATCACGCAATCCCGTATGCCCCGCGCTAAACCGCTCAGGCACCAGGATCTCGATCGGCTTTCCGATTAATTCCTCGCGAGAATAGCCGAAGAGCTGTTCAACATGCGCGTTGACGAACATCACGCGCCCGGCGCGATCCGTGACGATCATGCCATTCGGCGCCGACTCGAACAGCAGGCGCAATTGCTCGTCGCTGATCATCGGCGGCTCTCCCTGCTATGGTGCGAACCTACCGGCACCGCCTTCCGTCGGGCGAAACACGATTCTGTGATCCTTAATCGTTGTTCGCTCACCGTCGCGCGCGTGTTTCTCAGCAAGAAATTGCTCCCATGCATGGCGGGGCCGTCGGGTCCGGCGCACCACGCGGCAACAAGAACGCTCTGAAGACCGGGTACTACACCAAGGAGGCTATCGCCGAGCGCCGCTACTGGGCTCGTCTGACCCGCAATGCCGAGGAGCTCAGGGCGAAGATCTTGGAGGGTCTCTAGGCGGGCGACAGAGCGGCCTGGGCGACCGGCGACTCGCTGTGCCTCGCCGTCTTCGTGCTGAAGAACAATGTACGTTCGAGCGAGCTCGACACTGGCTATTGCGGTGACGAGTCCGTGGTATTGTCGGCCTCGGCTCGCCTCGACGACGGAAGCGCGGGCGCACAGGTACTGTCGAGATCCGACCACGAGATCGCGCCCGTTTACATCGGCATCCGCCTTCGGCGCGCGAACCGTCGTCGCGGAACGCGGGCACCGGCGACGCTGCTCGGTCCGGCGAAGGAGATGCGAAGTCCGAACCGACGAGAGCATTGCCGCACATGTCCTCGATGGTCCGGATCTCTGGTTCCTTGGAACGAGGATCAGAGGAGACGAGGTCCGACGGCATTCATCGCGTGGGGTACTCTTAACCTAGAAAAAATGGATCGGCCCTAGTCTCGCGAGCGCATAATGATGTTGCATGAGGGTTTCGGACAGTGTCGCATCGGTTCGGAGTTTCTGGATCCGGACTCCTGGGGACCGCAACCCGTGACCAGGTCGGAGACGTCTGTGTCGCCCTGGCCGATCACGCGATGGCACTCGGCCACATGGATCAGGGCCTCGTCATGGTCGATGGCGTCGGGAGCATCCGGTTGGCGAATGATCGCGCAATCGCCCTGCTCGACTTACCGCGGGTCTTGATGATATCCGGTCCCACCTATCCCGCGGTCCTCGAGGTGCAATGGAGATCGGGTGAGTATGGTCGAAACGGCGAGAGGGTCGATGCTCGCGTTCGCGAGATGATCCGGGCAGCGGCTGCCGGACGTGATCTGTTCGGAGACTTGACGCTCTACGAAAGGACACGCCCGAACGGAACGGTTCTCGAAATCAGGACCTCGCCTCTGCCGACCGGCGGATTCGTTCGGACCTACACGGACGTCACGGAGCGAAAGCAGACGGAAGCGCTGATGACGCACCTCGCGCGGCACGACCACCTCACCGGTCTCGCCAACAGACGCTACTTTCAAGAGCAGATCGATGCCGCGATCGCCGCCGCCGGTCTCGACGGCTGCTCCGCCCTCCTCTTTCTCGATCTCGATCGTTTCAAGTCGATAAACGACACCTTCGGTCACGCTGCGGGCGACGCGGTCATCGAGACGGTCGGTCGCCGCCTTCGGTCGGTCTCCCCGGCCGGCACGTCGGTCGGCCGTCTCGGGGGCGACGAGTTCGCGGTCCTCTGCGCGGAGACACGCACCGCGACGATCGCGACTGCTCTGGCAGACCAGATCATCGATTTGGTCTGCGAACCGATCGTCGTCGACGATCGTGAACTCACCGTCGGGGTCAGCATCGGCATCGCCTTCGCGCCGAAGGACGCGACTGATTCCAGGGGGCTTCAGCGCAAGGCCGACCTCGCATTGTTCCGGGCGAAGACGTCGGGGCGGAATCGGAGATGTGTCTTCGACGAGACGATCGACGTCGGCTGCTGATCGCCGCCCTCTCGTGATGCCGTCTGGATGATCGGGGCGCATGGCGACACGCCCCCATATGGGCGTGGTCCTTTACGGGGTCTGCGCCGGGCGATCTCGACGTCGTCGCGTCGCCCGTACGTTCAGGCCGCTTCCCGGCACTGCGACAAGGCGAGCTCGGCGGGCCGGGGTCTTCGAGCGGCATCGGTCACGAAGATCGCCGCCACCAGGCCGATCGCAGTCCCGAACAGGACGTAATAGGCCGGCGCCATCGCCGACCCCGAGACGTGACTGAGCCAGGTGACGAAGAACTGGGCGAACCCGCCGAAGAGCAGGACGCCGAGATTGTAGGACAGGGCGAGGCCGATCGATCGGGAGGCAGCCGGAAACTGCTCGCCGAGCACCGTCGAGAACGGACCGAAATATGCTCCCAAGATGCCGCAGAGGACGAGCTGCATGACGACGAGGTTCGCGAAGGTCGGAGCGGCGATGATCCACGCATAGAGCGGATGGAGCGCGGCAAGATAGACGACAAGCGAGCCGACGAGCACCGGCCGCCGTCCGATCCGATCGGACAATGCCCCGAACGCCGGGATCGCGACCACCATCAGGGCGAGCCCGATGGACTGGGCCACGAAAGCATCCCCGAGAGACATCCCGAGTTGCCGCGTCGCGAATGTCGGAAGGTAGAGGATCACGACGAAGAACGAGATCGTTCCCGCGGCCACGATCCCGGTGCATGTCACGATGCGTTTCGCCAATCCGGTCGACGCGACGGCAGGACGATGCCGATCCCTGGCCTCGAGGCTCGACAGGAACTCCCGAGTCTCCGAGACGTGTCGGCGGATATAGAGGCCGACCGGGAAGAGCAGGAGACCGAACAAGAAGGGGATTCGCCAGCCCCAGCTCTCGACGGTCTCGCTGTCGAGCCACCGGGTCATCCCGGCGCCGACGACGGCACCCGAAAGGACGGCGAGGCCTTGACCGGCCATCTGCCATGAGCCGTAGAAGCCGCGCCGATCGGGGGGAGCGCTCTCGATCAGGAACGCGGTCGCGCTCGCGAACTCTCCCCCGGTCGCAAACCCCTGCAGCAACCGCGCGACGATCACGATCACGGAGGCTGCGACGCCGACGGTTTCGTAGGTCGGCGCGAACGCGATCATCGCGATCGCCACGGTCATGATGCCGATGACCCATTGGAGTGTCGGCTTGCGCCCTCGGCGGTCTGCGTAGGCACCGAGAACGACGCCTCCGATCGGACGCATGACGAACCCGACCCCGAACGTGGCGGTCGCCAGCAACAACGAGCTGTATTCGCTGTCGAACGGGAAAAAGATCCGGGAGATGATGGCGGCCATGTATCCGAACAGGATGAAGTCATACCATTCCAATGCATTTCCGACGACCGCCGCGACGATCTCGCGAGTTCGCGGATGACGGTTCTCCGACATACCTGAGACCTCGTGTTACCGGACGCGCAAGCTCGATGACCAGCGCGAATGCGACCGGCCCGGAACGATACCGAACTTGAACGACCTTCGAGATGCGGCGCGCGCAATGCGACGATCCACAATTCGGAGTATATTATACTACCATTGTCTTGGTAATTGCCGTCTGCCCGCGTGGCTTACGTTCAGTAAACACGATGAAGGTGACCTTGGGGGCGAGTAACAACATGTTCGCCGCTATATCGCTCCGCTCGGCGGTGCGCACGTGAACGTCAGGCGTGCCTGATCGAGATGGAGCGGCCGGTGACCTCGGTCAGCACCTTGCGGGCGCGCTTCGCCGTTGTGCCGACCAAGATGTGGTCGGGATGCTCGAAACCGCGGATCGCTGCGCCCTCGCGCAGGGACTGGGGAATTCTACGCGACGATGAACTCGGCCGCGGGCCGCGTCTCGCGGATGATCCGCTCGACCTCGCCGGAGCCGACCGGCACGGTCGACCTTCTTGTCCACCACGTCGGGGCCGTCGAGCGCCGCCGCGATCTCACGGGCGGGCGTCGACGGGGAGATGTCGACATTGCCGTCGCCGTGACGGGGCCGGCCCGATGTGTCACCCGCCCGGCTGCGTCGAGGTGCCGTCGCGGGAGTGGTTGGAATTGAGGGTGGCGTAGTCTCCGGGTGATAAACCTCGAATCATCCGGCGTTGACGCGCCGGACTGGAGACCGCTCCATGAAGAGCCCTATCACGAAGCCGACCTCCTTTCAGCCTGCAGCCGAGCCGACTTCCCACCTTTTCGACAACTGGATCGATCCGATCGAGACTGCGGTTCGCAACCGGGTGGGATCGTTCGTTGGAGCGCTGATCGAGAGCGAGCTCGACGCCGCGCTGGATCGTCCGCGCTATGGTCGGCGAGCGACGCGGCCATGTCGGCGCCTTCACGGCCTGGAACGGCTGCCCACGCGTGCTGCTCTACGACAATCTGAAGAGCGCCGTGCTGGAGCGCCAGGGCGACGCCCTTCGATTCCATCCCACCCTGTTGGAGTTCGCCCGGCACTATAGCTTCGAGCCCCGCCCCGCGGTGGTCGCGCGCGGCGACGAGGAGGGCCGGGTCGAGCGCGCCATCCGCTACGTGTGCGACAGCTTCTTCGCCGCCCGCCCGTTCGCCGACCTCGAGGATCTCAATACCCCGGCCGAGGCGTGGTGCCGGGGCATGGCGGCGGATCGGCGCTGTCCCGGGCACGACACCCGAACCGTCCGCGAAGTCTCCGGGCACTCCATGCGGGTCTGCACACCCAGGACATGATGACGCCGGGGCGGCATTCTGCCCATCCTGAGGTCCTGCGCCTGGAGAAAAGTGAACGTGGTCGCCGGTGAAGTTTCTGGAAGCCATTGAGGTGGCGGGGTCGTCACCGCTCTTTAAGTATTTGTTTTTTACAGGCACGGCGTTTGATCGCGTTTGATCCTTCAGTGACCGGCATTCAACCCGAGCTTATCAAAGGTCTCCAACGGCATGAAAAAACGACGCGACTCGCTGGCGAAAGCACGAAAGCCATAGCGCTCGTAAAACGTCTGCGCACGTTCGTTCTTGGCGTCGACGATGATGGCGTACACGGCGATCGTCGTGCTCGCCCGGACGACGCGGTGGATCGCGTCGAGCAGCAAGATCTCGCCGAGCCCACGCCCTTGCTGCTCGCGATCGATGGCGAGACGGCCGAGCACCGCGGCCGGCACCGGATAATGCGGCAACCTCTTCGCCAAAGCCGGCGGCAATTCGTCTTTTCCGAAGCTCGCGGCGCTCAAACTGTAATAACCAGCGATCTTCTCCGACACCTCGCCGACCGCGACGAACACCTGCGCGAACCGCCGCCGGATATCTTGAGAGGCTTGTCGTTGAAGGTGCGCGTCGAGAGCCGGTTCGCCGCAAGAGAAAGTCGCGCGATCATGGTGCGAACCGAGCGGCTCGATGACCAGCGAAGGCTCATCCACCGAGGCGCTCGCGGTAACGGCGCGCGGCTTCCTTCAGTTTTTCGTTTGGTTCCGGCGGGTTGATCAGCGCATCAAAGAAGACATCCCAATCCTGCGCCGAAAGGGTGATCTTCTCATGCGAATCGATGATCCGCTCGGCCGCTGCCACAGCGTTCGCCAGCACGAAATCGCTCACGCTCGTTTCCTGATAGGCAGCCGCCCGCTCGAGCTTGCGCTTGGTCGTCGCGTCCAAGCGCAGGTGCATGCGGTCTCGTTTCACGTCAGCAGTTCTGCTCATGCAGCGCTCCTGCGTCCCAGCTGTTTAAAATGTACGCCATTATGGCGTACAGATCAAGTGCCAGTCCAAGACTTCTAGCTAGACCGCAGAGCGGCGAGCCGCCCACGAGGTCAGCCGTCGACGCAAATGCACCGACGAGGAGTTCCGTCGCCCCCCGCCGGGGCGACCACGCGCCTGACTGGAACAGTCGAACACTGTTGGCCCCGAACCGTGGTGAGGTGCTCATTTCCGGCGGCCGGCGACGATCGGCTCGCGGCGCCGGCCGCGGCCCACCCGTCGCGTCGATCAAGTACATCAGAACTCGACGTCACGCGGCCGCGCCTCGAGGCGGGGGAATTCGCCGCCGTCCTGCGGCATGGCTAGCAGCAGGTTCGATAACGACGGCGCCTGTGCCTGCACCAGGCTGCGCAAGCGCTGATGCTCCTCGACATCGATGACGACCACGGTCGGCTTTCCGTCCCAGAAATTGGTCGTCGGCAGCGCCGGCACGCTCGATCGCCCGGCCACGACGGGGTCCGGCTGTCGTTTCGTCGTCACGATCGGACATGCCCTGGCGCAATTGCCCTGCCCACACTGGAGTATGCGAATCCGGCCGCCGCCATCTCGTCCGCCCGGTAGACGTTGCGCAGGTCGACCATCACGGGCCGGCGCATCGCGCTCTTGAGGCGGTCGAGGTCGAGGGCGCGGAACTGCTCCCACTCGGTGACGATGACGACCGCGTCGGCGCCCTGCGCGCACTCGTAGGCGTTGGCGCAGAAGGTGACGAGGCCGTCGAGGTCGCGCTTCGCCTGCTCCATGCCGGCCGGGTCGTAGGCCCGCACCTTGGCGCCCATGTCGTTGAAGGCCGTCACCAGCGGGATCGACGGCGCGTCGCGCATGTCGTCGGTGTTCGGCTTGAAGGTGAGGCCGAGCACCGCGATCGTCTTGTCGCGCACCGACCCGCCGAGCGCCGCCGCGACCTTGCGGGCCATGGCGCGCTTGCGCTGATCATTGACGGCCGCGACCGTCTCGACGATGCGCAGCGGCGTGCCGTTGTCCTGCGCGGTCTTGATCAGCGCCAGCGTGTCCTTCGGGAAGCACGAGCCGCCGTAGCCCGGACCGGCATGCAGGAACTTCGAGCCGATGCGTTTGTCGAGGCCGATGCCGCGCGCCACCTCCTGCACGTCGCCGCCCACCTGCTCGCATAGATCCGCCAGCTCGTTGATGAAGGTGATCTTGGTGGCGAGGAACGCGTTCGCCGCGTACTTGATCAGCTCGGCGGTGCCGCGCGCCGTGAACATCAGCGGCGCCTGGTTGAGATAGAGCGGCCGGTAGAGCTCGGTCATCACCTTGCGGGCGCGCTCGTCCGTGGTGCCGACGACGATGCGGTCCGGATGCTTGAAGTCGCGAATCGCCGCGCCCTCGCGCAGGAACTCGGGGTTCGACACCACGGCGAACTCGGCGTCCGGCCGGGTCTCGCGGATGATCCGCTCGACCTCGTCGCCGGTGCCGACCGGCACGGTCGACTTGGTGACCACCACGGTGAAGCCGTCGAGTGCCGCCGCGATCTCGCGGGCGCAGGCGTAGACGTAGGAGAGATCGGCATGGCCGTCGCCGCGCCGCGACGGGGTGCCGACCGCGATGAACACGGCGTCGGCCGCCGCCACCGGCCCGGCGAGCGCCGTGGTGAAGTCGAGCCGCTTCTCGCGCACGTTCGACGCGACCAGGGCATCGAGGCCCGGCTCGTAGATCGGGATCTCGCCCGCCTGCAGGGCCGCGATCTTGCCGGCGTCCTTGTCGACGCAGGTCACCTCGTGGCCGAAGTCGGCAAAGCAGGCCCCGGACACGAGCCCCACATAGCCGGTGCCGATCATTGCGACGCGCATCGACAGCCTCTCCAATGTCACTTTCGATACGGTGCCGACATAACACGAAACCGTGATGATGTTCGCCCGGTCGAACAGACGGGCCCGGCGCCCCGGATCGTCCGCGCGGAGTGGCCACCGTTACCACCGTTGTTTATGTTTTGTTCCTGACACTCGGCGCCGTTTCGACCGCCCGATCCGGCGCCGC
This sequence comes from Rhodoplanes sp. SY1, assembly GCF_046000175.1. NCBI lineage: Bacteria > Pseudomonadati > Pseudomonadota > Alphaproteobacteria > Hyphomicrobiales > Nitrobacteraceae > Rhodoplanes > Rhodoplanes sp. SY1. The sequence goes on along the minus strand of NZ_JBEOMB010000098.1, from coordinate 5,394 downwards.
GCCCGGGCCTGCTGCGTGCTCGACACGGACGGTCCGTCACCTTCTTCCGCCGCCGGCGGATAGATGCGCTCCCGCCACGGCCCGACCTGCGAGGCGTCGTGATAGTCGTAGACCCGCAGGTGCGGCGTGTGGCCCCGAACCAGCCGCAGGATTTCGGCGACGTCGAGCACCGTCCACCGACGCGCCAGGCGTGCGACGGCGTCGTGCTGTGCGGCGAGGTCTCGCTTCATCTGGCGCGCGCGTTCGGGCCGCGGAGCGAGGCGGATCCCGATATCGACCACGGTCACCTCCTCCTCGGCCCAGCACCAGCTCCCGATCACATGGGCCTCGACGATGCGATGGATGAAGCCGGGGCGGCCGTTCACGTCCGCGATCCGCGCCGTGACCTTGGCGATGATGGCCGCGGCCTGCCGGCGCGGGATCGGCTGCAGCCGGCGCTCCCGGGTCAGACGCCGGCCGAGCGGCGTCAGCTCGACACCGGGGAGCCGGCCCTTGTCGGCGCGGCACCCGGCGACGCCCGCGACATACCCCTGGGCCAGGAGGGCGTTCGCGAGATCGAAGCCGGCCCGCGGGGGAATGCGAAGCCCCAAGGTGAAGTCGATCGGGTGCCAGATCTGATCGCCGATTCGGCGCAGGAGGGACCGGATCTCGTCACTGGAGAAGCCGCACAGGGGAGCCGGCGCGTCGTTCATGTCGTCGGACATAGGGCGTTCCGTGGTCCGTTCGGTTGTCTCGGTTGTCTCGCTCGTCTCACCGGCTCTATCGTCATCGGATAAGCGCTTGGTCCAGGTCCGCTGGGGCGCCCCTCCTCGCCCCGCGGCACGGGTCGTGTGCGGCTCGATCGTGCCCTCAGGCGGCGGGCCTGAGTGGCGCCGGCCGGTTCGGTGCAGCCGGCCGCCGCGGGTCCCGCGGTTCTGACGGGCCGCGGTTCGGCAGGCCGCGCCGGGACGAAGCACCAGGACGCGCCCTGGGTCCGGTCGTCGGGTCGGATCCGCTGACCTCGCCCTGCCCCGTGCCGACCCCGCTTCCGGCGTCCCCTTCGGACAGCGGCGGATAGATGCGCCGGCTCGGCACGCCGAGCTCCTCGAAGACGTCCCACGGCGTGACATGGAGGTGGCGGGCGCCACCACGCAGCAGCTTGAGGACCTCGTTCGAGCCGAACGTCAGCATGCGTAGGAAGGTGAGGCTCACCTGACCGCTCGCGCGGACCCGGTTCATGTTCTCCTCGGACAACTTCGATCCGGGCCGCCGGCGCGCGAGGCGGACGGCGAGGTCGACGTCCGAGACTTCGGCCTCCCCGCGAAAGTAGCTGCCGAAGACGTGCGCCTCCGCGATCCGGTAGACGAGCTCGTCGCGGGCATTGATGGCCTCGATCCGCACGAGCGTGTCGGCGATGATCGCGTCGGCCCGGCTCCTCGCGATCGGCTTGAGAAAGCGGGCCGCACACAGACGCTGGCCGAGATCCGTCACCACGAGGTCGCGCTCGTTCCCCTCGGCGTCCGGCTTCAGCGTGAGCAAGCCGCGCCGGATGAGGGCGTCGGCGAGCTGCTCGGCCCGGGCGATGGGGATGTGGAAATGCGCGGCGATGTCCTCGTCGGTCCAGATGCGGCTGCTGATCCGGCGCAACAGGTCACGGATCAGGGTCATCTTGTAGCCCAGGATGGTCTCGTTCTTGTCGATGCGCATGCGGCAGCCTCCGGTGGTCCGGTTGTTGGTGGTCTTGGGGGGGCGAGAGAGGGAGTGAGAGGCAGGCAGAGAGAAAGCGAGAGCGGACGCGACCCCGAGCACGCGTGAGAGCGAGCCGGGACGCCCTCCGCGCTTCAGGCCGCCGAGGCGGGATCTGGACCCGTCTTCAACGACAGCTGCCGGCGTCTCGCTTCGGAGCGGCGCGAGGTGCTCCAGAGCGACTGCGCGACCGCGATCGGCTCGATGGCGACCGCGGTCCACCAGCGCCGTTCGTCACCGGAGCGATGGAGCGCCCGGTGATGGGTCCGGCAGAGCGGGACCGTGTACTCGTCCGAGACCTTGCGGCCCAGCGCACGGGGCTGAGCGAAGCGCAGGTGATGGGGGTCGGACGGCCGCCGGCCGCAGACGAGACACGGCCGGCGCGCGACGAAGCCGAGATGGGCCTTGTCGCGGCGGCGCTTCGGGGTCGCGATCGACAGCACGCTCTTGTCGATCGTGCCGGTCGGACCCGGTCCGCCCTCCTCGACCCCGTCCGGGCTGGGCTCTCGGGCCAGGGCCTCCGGACCGGCCTCGGGAGCGTCGATGGACGCCGGGAAGTCCACCCAGCCGTCCGCCTCCCGTCCGGGCTCGCCACGAAACCGGTCGACCACCCGGAACGCGGGCGCCCGCCTCGCGCCGAACCTCGGCGCAGCCTCCTCGACCGGGCCCCCTGAACCCACCGCACCACCGCGCAAAGCCTCCTGCGGCGGAACCCTGCGGTGATCGGTCAGGCTGATCGTCACCCGGCCGGCGTCCGTGCGCACCACGCGGACCCCGTGCCCGGACGCCTCGCTGGCGTTCCACGGCAGGAGCGCGCGCAGCTCGGCCTGGGCGCGCTGGTGCGCGAGGGAGGCCGGGTGCGTGCCCCGCAGAAGCGTCGCGTACTCGGCCCAGGCGTTCGATGCCGCCATGTCGACCACCCGCATCGCCTGCAGCCGCGGCTCCGGCAGTTCGTCGTCCCACAGCCGGGGCGCCTCCCCGGTCTGCACGGCCCGCCAGAACGCCTTCTCCACGGCGCGCAGAATCGTCTGGTAGAATGGGTCGGCCTGGACCTCGACCAGCACCCACTTGCCGCCTCCGGTGATGATCGACAGCACCGCCGATCGCGCCTGGACGACGAGCATGTTGTGCTGGAGTTGGGCCATGTGCTTCCTGACCGCAGCCGATTCCGAGAACGACCACGGCAACATGAACTTGGCTTCGAACACCGCCCCGGTCTCCTGGACCAGCCCGTCGAGCGTCGCGGCCATCCACGGCAGCGCGACATGCGCGACGCGCCGCTGGACGTGGCCGACCCGGTATCCGGTCCTCTTCTCGTACCAGCGCCGGTTGAGCGACTCGGTCGCGTGCCCGAGCTGGACGACGAGCTCGTTCGAGAGGTCGCGCGGCGCCACCTCGCCGCGCTTCTCGCGCCACAGGCGCGTCAGCGCCCGCTCGTCCCGCCCCATGACGATCCGAGCGTCGGAGCCGCCGAGGAAGGTGCGGCGGCAGAGTTCCTGCTTTGCGAAGCTAAACTTCATTCGGGGGCCCTCTGATTGCGGTGCGCCTAAAGAACGCATCGGCTGCTTCAACATTTTTTATTGATATGGGGACGGAACGCCCAACGTCAACAGGAAATGTTGATGCGCTATTGCCCGCACAATGCCGTGCGGCAAGAGCGCTCCTCGACATCAATCAGCAGGAGCTTGCTCGCTTGGCAGACCTCGGGTTGTCCACGGTCGTCGACTTCGAACGATCGCGGCGGGTCGTGTCCAACGACGCGATCAGGTCGATGCGGGCCGCATTAGAGGGATGCGGAATAGAATTTCTGGACGAGAACGGCGGGGGTCCCGGCCTTCGATTGAGGCAAGGCCCTCACGAAAAGGAAAAGTGATTAGATACCAGAACCTAGCGAGAGAAATTATTCCAAAATTCAACGCTACTTCTTTGAACACGTCATCTGCGCCAAATGCCCACTCGGATAGATGATGAAGAGTTGCCCTGTGTAATGAAAGTACTCGCCGACCAGATCTCCCGCCTCGAACTTGAGCTGAATGGTGTTGTTGCTGACGACCCGGGCGTCGGTCGTCTTGCCGCCGGCGTCCACGGACACGTTGCCGGACTTGACCGTCACCTGGATGGTCTGGGGGGTCTTGGCCAAGGCCGTCGGCTCGATCATCGCGCCCGTGCACGACAGGCGCTGGCCATCTTGGGCGCCGGCGGTCGCCGTCAGCGCGATCACCATGGCGGCGGCGGTGACATACAACCGAACCATTCTCGAACTCCCCGAGGCAGACCTGCCGAGAAACGAACCGTTATGATCGATGCATTCCTAGCTATCTAACAACGGTATTTTACTTCGAGAAACCGGTTCGGCAACCAGGTCGAAGCAATCTCATGGTCCGCCCGCACCGCCTCATGCCGATCGAAGCTGATCGGCCGTCAGATGCGTTTTCACAGTCCTGTTCAACAAATCCAACAAGACGACGACCCTGTCCTTCTCGTTCATCGCGATGACTTTCGCAGCCAAGCCGTCGAATGCACCGCCGGCGATCTTGACGTTCTGACCGATCACGTAGGGCTGCGTCGGCTTGACGATCGCCCCATCCACTTCGCGGGCCTTGAGGCTCGCGATGAAACGGCCGTCCATACGGCTGGGCACCTCGCCGTTCCGGACGATCGTGCGGATGCCCAGTGTCGACAGGATGGGCCGCCAGCGCTCTCGCAGCGGATCGAGCGCCACGAACAGGTAACCTGGAAACAAGGGCCGCCGCACCTCGGTCGTCTTTCGGGCATGGCGGACCTGAGCCCGAATGACCGGGCAATAGGTGGTATAGGACTGATTCAGAAGATTTTCTGCGGCGATCCGCTCTTTATGAGGATGAGTGTTGACAACGATCCAGGTCGAACATTCGTAGTGAGTTGAAGATTCTGCGAACACATTCGACGTTCTATCGAGCATCGCGCCGTAGACCCGATTGATCCTCACACCAACGCGTTATTAACACACCCTTCGCCAGACACAATCGGTCATAAGACTGATATTCCGCTCCCCACACCATTCACGTTAATGAGCGGCATTCCGAAGCTGCCCATAACACAACACAATGGATGAAACGGGCAGATTATACCTCCGGCCAACGCACGCTTCCAAGACACGACGATCCCAGCACACGCGCACGACGGCAGGCGCGTCATCGTGCCCCCGGTGCGAAAGTTCGCGATCGCGCTCCATCTCGAGGCCGGCCTCTGTCCAGGCACTGCCGGCCGAATGCTTTCGTGCGCGCAGACCTCCGGCTCTGCCGGTGAGTTAACATGAGATATCGTATAGATCGCAATATCCTGCCGGACTGTTATTTTGCCGCCGGTCCTAATCGGTGTGGCTCAACTCATGGCTCGTCCAAGAATCGTCCCCCTCCTGCTCGCCGGCGGCTCCGGCACGCGGCTCTGGCCGGTGTCGCGCGACGCGATGCCGAAGCAGTTCCTGCCGCTCGTCGGCGAGCGCTCGACCTACCAGCAGGCGCTGGCGCGGGTCTCCAATCCGGACCTGTTCGCGCCGCCGATCGTCATGACGGCGAACGACTTCCGCTTCTTCGCCAAGACCCAGGCGGAGGCGCTCGGGATCGACGCGACCGTGGTGCTGGAGCCGCTGCGCCGCGATTCGGGGCCGGCCATCGCGGCCGGCGCGGC